>NZ_CAJMYY010000034.1:0-92928 GCF_905220185.1 Paraburkholderia sp. J11-2
CACGCGACGGGGCGAACGGGCGCCATCGTTGCGATGGCCGTGACGGCGCTTGCCGTTGCCGCTGCGGCAATTGAAGTCATGCGCACTGCACTGCCCGGGTTCTCGCATCTGCTCTTCGATTCGCTAGCGGTGCTAATCGGTCTTTGCGCGGCGCTCGGCATTATCTATACGTGCACGGCCAGCGCGCTGGTCGGCCGTTTCTTCGCGCGTGAGGTGGCTGCGCCGCGCGACTTTCCGGCAATCACGATCGCCAAGCCGCTGCACGGCGACGAATGGCACCTCGAGGAACATCTCGCCAGCTTCTTCGAGCAGGATTATCCTGGACAAGTCCAGTATCTCTTCGGCGTTCACGACGCGCGCGATGAAGCCCTCGAAGCGATCGAGCGGCTACGCGTGCGCTACCCCGGCGCGCACATCACGGTCGTCGCCGACTCGCGCCTGTACGGTCCCAACCGCAAGATCGCCAATCTCGTGAACATGCTGGAGAAGGCCGAGCACGACGTGCTGTGCTTTGCCGATAGCGACGTGCTCGTCGATCGAAACTATCTTCGCCAGGTGGTCGGCGCGCTGCAGCAGCCCGGCGTCGGTCTCGTGACCGCCGTCTATCGCGGCCTGTGCGCGCCCGGATTCTGGCCTCGCGTGGCGGCGGCGTTGACGAACTATCACTTCCTGCCCGGCGTTGTCACGGGGCTCGCAATCGGGCGCGCGCGGCCGTGTTTCGGCCAGTCCATCGCCATGACGCGTGACACGCTCGAACGCATTGGCGGCCTTGCGCAATTCGCGCATCACCTCGCCGAAGATCATGCGATTGGCGAGGCCGTGCGCCGTGCCGGCGCGGAAGTTTCCGTTCCGCCCATTCTCGTGCGGCACGCGTGCGTGGAAAATACGTTCGCTCAGCTCTTTGCGCATGAATTGCGCTGGAGCCGCACCGTGCGCGCGGCAGACCGCTCGGGGCATCTGGGCGCCGTGCTGATGCATCCGTTCGCGCTCGCCATGCTGGCGGTGGCGTTGTCCGGCGGGGCCGCGCCGGCGTGGATGCTGGCCGCCGTGGCGCTCTGCGCGCGCGCGTGGCTGATCTGGAGAACCGATCGCGCGACCGGTGACAAGTCCAGCGGACTGTTATGCTTACCCCTTTGGGAAATGGTCCAGTTCGCGATCTACGTTGCGAGCTTTTGTTCGTCTGGCGTCGTTTGGCGCGGCACGCGCTTTCGCGTCGACAGGAATGGCATGCTTTCGCCAGTCCACGAGAGCTGAGCGTCACAGTTGAGGGGGGCACAATGAGACGGGAGCAGAGCCTGGAGAGCACCCGCAGATGAAGCACATGGGACGTATCGCCGCCCTGGTCGGTCTCGCGATCGCCGTGTGGCTCGTATGGCGCGAACATCCTGCGGCGGTGCTGCAACTGTTGCGCGGCGCGGGCATGGGCCTCGTGCTGGCGGCCGCCGTGCATATCCTGCCGATGTGCGCGAATGCGTGGGACTGGCGCAGTCTGATTCGCGCGGCGCAGCGTCCGTCGTTCGCGGCGATGCTCAAACTCGTATGGATACGCGAGTCGATCAACGGTTTGCTGCCCGTTGCGCGCGTGGGCGGAGAGCTCGTTTCGTTTCGCCTGCTCGGCCGTGCGGGCGTGCGGCCGGCCACGGCGGTCGCGAGCCTGATCGCCGACATGCAGCTCACGCTGATCAGCCAGGTTCTCTATGCGCTGATCGCTGCAGGCTATCTGCTCGAACATTCCTCTTCCGATACCGCGCGCTTCGTGGGGCGTTTCGCATGGGGTCTCGCTGGGTTCATCCCATTGCTCGTGCTCTTTGCGCTCGTGCAGCACGCGCGGCCGTTCGAGCGGGCGGCACGCACGCTCAACCGCGTTACGAGCGGCAAGGTCGTGGATCTCGTGGGCAAGTCGGTACGCGTCGACTTATCGCTCAAGCTGATCTGGCGGCAGACCGGCGTGGTCGTGCGCTACGTGCTCATCTGGCAAACGCTTCAATGCCTCGGCTACGCGCTTGAAATCTGGATCGCGCTGCGTGTGCTCGGCACGGATGCGACCTTCATGCAGGCGTTCGTAATCGAAGCGCTGATCCAGATGCTCAGCAGCATTGCGTTTCTCGTGCCCGCCGGCCTCGGCGTGCAGGAAGGCGGTTTCGTCGTGATAGGCGGACTGCTCGGATTCGACGCGCCCACCTGCCTCGCACTCGCGGGCGCAAGGCGCGTACGCGATCTGATGTTCTATTTGCCCGGGCTGCTTGCCTGGCAGGCCGCCGAATATGGCTGGCCGTCAAGGCGCCGCACAGAGGGCGCGGCCACACGCGCCCGGCGCGTCCAATAAGGGCACTGGCCGCCGGGCGAGCGTGAAGGAACGCCGGATTCGGCGTGCGCCGCGCAATCGACGCGCAATCGACGCGCAATCGCCGTTCAGTGCGCTTCGTACACGGTCAGCTTGCTGGTGACCGACTGAACGCCCGGCACCTTCGCCGCCGCGTCCTGCGCGATCTGTTCCTGCGAAGCGTCCATGATCATCCCCGCGAGAATGACCTTGCCCGTACGCGCTTCGGAAAACACGGCGATGTCTGTGTCTTCCAGACCCTTCGTCTTGTAGACGGCTTGCCAGACGGTCTTGGAGAAGGCCTTGTTCGCTGCTTTGTCAGCCTTCATTTGCGCGCGAACCTGCTCCTTCGTGGGAGCCGCGGGCGCCGCGGTTTGCGCGAGAACGGAAGTAGAAAGCAGCACGGCGAATACGCCCGTGAGGGCCTGGTTACGAAGGTTCATGGTTCACCTCTTGACGTTGCGGTTGGACTAACGTGTTCAGTCAAACGACCTTGGGAAAGCGTGATCAATGTGGAATGCATTAGAACTGCAGGACGTATCGCGCATGTGTCGAGAAAAGTGGCCTGTGCAATCTTGCGTATCAAACAGGGCCTTATATACACTGGGATACAAATCAGACTCACGCGCTGAGCCTCAAAGCCCAACCCGATAGCGATGGAATAGTTTTCCGCGCCGGGCTGTTGAGCAAGAGCGCACCACACTGGGTCGGCCGCGCAGCCTAAAGGAGCCTCTCCATGAATCACCTTTCACGCGGGAAGCCGATTGCAATCGGGGCAGGGCTGGTTTTGATGATGAGGGCGGCGCTCGCGCAAGCGCAATCGTTCGATATCCCGGGCGCACAGCCGTTTCTGACCGCGAATGCTGCGGGCGTGCAGATTTACACCTGCGAATACGGCGCGGATCACACGCTCGGATGGGTGTTCCAGCAGCCGCGCGCAACGCTCTACGACGCGCACGGCGCGGCCGTGATCGAACATTCCGCCGGACCCGCGTGGCAAGCACGCGACGGCAGCCGCGTCGAAGGAAAACTCGTCGCGCAAAAGCCCAGCGATACGCCGGATAGCGTGCCGCAACTTCTGCTCGCGACGCACTCCACAGGCGCGCAGGGCCTGCTCGAATCCGTGCGCTACGTGCAGCGGATCAGGACGGTTGGCGGCGTCAAGCCCGCTGCGCCGTGCACGGCCGAACACGAGTCGGGTAGTTCGCCTTATCTCGCGACTTACCTCTTTTATCAGTAAGACGGCTCATCACTGAACGGTCTTGCTGGCATGACGCGTTACCGTTATCCGTTACCCGCTGCGCATCGGCCCGGCTTGCTGCGCCTCGCTGAATAGCGCAGCCGTATCGAGGTTGGAAATGCGTTTGCCGATTTCCGCCAGATCGACGTCGCTGGTCTGCCCGATGAGTGCGTACGTCAACTCGTTCTGCCGCCATGTGGTGACGCCCATCGAGTCGACGGTGCGGGAAGCGACCGCTTCGTCCGGGCGCGCGTCCTTCATCACACACAGCGCGACGGGCGGCCCGCTGCGCGGCAGATAAACAATCTGCACGAGCGGCTTGTTGTGAAAATGAAGGCGCTGCACCGATTTGAAGGTGAGCCCGGCGCTGCTCAGGTCCGGCACGCGCAGCGCGAGGCGGTCGTCGCGGCGGATGTCTTCCACGACCTTCGCGGCGAGCACTGGATCGTCCTGCCGGTACGCAACGGTCTCGCGCGTATAGAGCCTCTGGTAGCCAACCGCCGCCTGCACCCACGGCGACATCTCCGAGGCGCTCGCCAGTTGTGCGGAGCCGGAGCCTGGGCCCGCAGGCCCGAGCAGCGAGTCGAAGCGCACGAGCTGGCCGGCCACGAACGCACCCGCCACGCACGCCGCCGCGAACCAGACCGGCACGCGGCGCAGGCGCGATCTCACGGGCGCGGAAGGGTGCTGTTCGGAGAACGGCATCGTCTTGTCGTTTGCGCTCGCAGAAGGTTGCGCGCGCACCATTTCATCGATACTCAGGCGCAGCGATTCGGGCACGGGCGGCAGCGCTTGCTCAGCGAAGGCACCTGCGAAGTCGACCTGCGAGGCGCGCAGCAGCGAAACCTTCTTGCGCGCCTCGTCGGACTCGCGCAACTGCGCTTCGATCGCGGCGCGCTCGTCGGGCGACAGGCGGCCGTCCACATAGGCGAGTAACTGGGCGTCGTCGGCAATCATGCGATTGAGTCCTTGTGCTGCGGGGCAGGCGGCGCCTTGGGCGCTCTCCCGCTGAACATGACGCCGACCGATTGGCGCGCCCGCGAAAGCCGGCTCATCACGGTGCCAATGGGTACCTTGAGCACGTCGGCGGCTTGCTGATACGTCATGCCTTCGACTGCGACGAGCAGCATCACCACGCGCTGAGCTTCGGGCAGGCGCTCGACTGCCTCGATGATCTGGCTGTGCATCAGTTGCATTTCGGGGCCATTATCGACGGGATTGGGGAGATTCTCGAGGAAATCGTCGTCCCACTCGAAGCTCGCGCGCTTGCGCACGCTGCGGGCTCGCAGCTCGTTGATCCATGTGGAATGCATGATGGAGTACATCCAGCTCAACGCAGCCGTGCCTGGTTGAAGCTGATGCGCGCGTTCCAGCCCGCGCAGGCAGGCGCGCTGCACGAGATCTTCCGCGTCGTGCTGATCCCCGCAAAGGCGCAGCGCAAACGCCCACAGCCGCGGAATCATCGCGGGTAGCATGGCCGGTAAGTCTGTACCGCTCATCGAAGGGTTTTCTCCACGATCCCCGTTCAATCCGGACTGGCGCGCGCGACGCGGTCGTGTGCGACCGTCTGATCAGGGGGGGCGCGGCTCGGGCCTTTTGGGTGAACTTGTAACGAAACACGTGGGCGATGCGCTTTATTCCATGCCGGCGTTTGGGTTGTGAAGGGGCGACGCTCAACGGCCTTCAGTGGCCTTTCACGCCAGCTTGCGCTTCTTCGCTCGTACGCCGGTCGAACGACACTGCGTAAGCGGCGGCGCGCGCGGCGAGCAGCGGGTCGTCAGAGGGCGCAATGCCCACCGGCAGCACCGTTGGGTCGAAATTGATGTCGCGGCAGGCGCCATCGATCTGCGCTTGCGCATGATCGATGACGATCGTACCCGCGTCGACACGATGCCGCTCGCGTTCGGCGGGCCAGGCGCGTGTGGCGTCGTCCACCGGGTCGCCCGCGCCCGCAGGTGTCAGCATGAGATGCCAGCTGACCGGCCCCGACTGCAATCGCACCCTCAGGCCGTGCGCGAGAAAGTCGGGGTCGCTTGCGCTCGGACTGCGCGTGTCTACCGGCGCATAGGGCGCATAGGGCGCATCGGGCACGACGCTCCAGCGCACGAATCGCACGTCGCCGCTTGCGTTCGTGAAACGGAACGCATCGATGCTGTAATAACTCGCGTTATAAAACGCGGAAGCCGGCGGATGCGCGGCGAGCCAGTCGCGCAGCGCGTTGGTTTCGGGGTGCTGCGCAAAGAACGCATCGAGCTTTGCGGCGTCGGGGCGGCCGGTGCGCTTGTCGTTCTGCATGGCCTCTTGCAGTTCGTACACCGCGTGTGGCGTGCGCACCGCGAATACTGGCGCGGAATTCATGCCGGTGCGCCATTGCTCGCCGTCGCGCATCGCGAAAAGCAGTGCGAAACTGCGCACGGTCGTGTTTGCGTCGTCTTCGGCGGGATTGCCGCCAGGCGCGGAGAAGCGGCCAATCAGCGGCGTACGTCCACGCTCGAATACGCTCGCGCGGGACAACGCGGCGCCATTGCCGTTGCTGTCGAAATAGCCGCTCACGCAGATACCCTTCGCGTGGTTGCGGCGAAAGCCGGGGTGCTTGCCCGCGCTGCGTTCGAACGCGTCGATGAGCCGGCTGGGCGTGAGCGCGGCCTGGGCGCCGGGCCAATGTATCCAGCCCGCGGTCCAGGCGAACGCCGCGGCAAGCGCCGCAAGCGTGAGCGCAATGCATGCGTACCGGAAAAGAACTTGCGAATGCGAAAGACGGGACATAAATCGGCACAGGAGCCTCGCGCCGCCGCCGGCGAATTGAAAGGCCCGCTATGCATCTCGTGCTTTGCCGTTGTGCGGCGAGGCCGATATGGTAATCCGCTTCCCGCTATTCAGTGCGTACTGAAGGTTGAATGTATACCAAGGTATGGGGTCGCCATCCAAAAGCGTCACTCAGCCTATGCGCGGGAAGAATACCTGGTTGCCGCGCTTCTCCTTAAGCTTCAGTTATTGGAAATCGGTCGGCGCAATACACAGGACGTTCCGGCTTCGCGAGACGGGGCACGCGTGACAGTCACGCTCATCCAGAACATGGGAGTTAGCCGTGGTGAGATTGGATTCGTGGAGGTCGACATACGCGGGAACCGCACTCGATGGCGCAGGCCCGGGCGAAAGCATGCGTCTCGCGCGGCCCCGTGGTGTGGACGATGCCAACGACGAAACCCATGCACCACGCGACTGCGTGGACGCGGCAACGCCCGACTGCCCGCACAATCCGTGGGCACACGTGGTCTCCGGCCTGCTTGCCTCGCCGGCTTCGCGGACGAGCGTTTCGCGCCGCGCAAGCGCGACGCGCACGCGAAACGACCTCCGGCCCGCGGATGACAACACCTACGCAAGCTGCACGGTCACAATCGAAGAGCGACTGGCCAATTCTTCGTTCACGTTGTCGTGGAGCGATCCGACGCGCTGCAGCTACCGCGAACAGGTCTGGAAACGGGCAATCGCCAGAAAATCGGGCGTCTGCGTACTTTCCGGAGAGCGTATCAAGCGAGGCGATGCCGTTTTCCGGCCGTTAGCGCGGCGCTACATGGTCCCTTTGAATTCTGGAGCGATGATACTGGCCGTGTCGCTGGAAGCGTTGGGCGCTCGTCTGGCCGACCCCGAATAAGCTCAAATAGCGAGCATTGCGCCGTATAAACAATAAAATCAGGCGCCTGAAATTCATTATTTGGGATTTCTTCTTCCCGTCAGTTTTTCCCGCCAGTGATCGGGCTGCATCGACGCAGCCGGACTTCCCCAATACCAAAGTACTACAGCCTCGCATGAACGCGCGATGTAAGCTTCAGGCTTGGCATTGCAAGGATTGCGCTAGCTAGCGGCTGACGTCGGCCGCTCGGCTGGCGCTTCAGCGGGTGAGTCGACCATTGGCGTCCCATGGGTATTGGGCGGTGTCCATGTGGTTCGATTCGCACAACGTAACACTGCAGAACACTATCGTAGATGCTAAACACTGTGACCGACCGGTCGGCTGCCCTTTGCGTCAACACTCCTGCCGGAATCGTCTATATCGTGGATGACGACGATTCGGTGCGCGACGCACTCACGAGCCTGCTGCGCTCGATCGACCTGGAAGTTCACGCCTTTCACTCCGCCGAAGCGTTCCTCGCGGCGCCCAGGCGAGCGGGGCCATCGTGTGTTGTGCTTGACGTACGCCTGCGCGGTCAAAGCGGCCTGGCGCTGCAGAAGTCGCTCCTCATGCAGGAACGCTCGCCCATGCCGGTCGTTTTCATGACGGGCTACGGCGACATTGCCATGACGGTCGAAGCGATGAAGGCGGGCGCAATCGACTTCCTCACCAAGCCCTTTCGCGATCAGGACATGATCGACGCCGTGGTCGCCGCGCTGCAGCGCGACGCGCAACGTCTGGAAGCGGACAGTTCGCTCGTCGAAACGCGCGAGCGCTGGGACGCACTGACGCCGCGCGAGCGCGAAGTGCTGCTCAACGTTGCGGCGGGGCTGATGAACAAGCAGATCGCTTCGAGAATGGGCATTGCGGAGGTCACGGTGAAGATCCACCGCGGGCAGGCCATGCGCAAAATGAATGTGCGCTCCGTTGCCGAGTTGGTGCGCAAGATCGTCGCACTCGGGATCGAACCGTCCGGGGAGTAAGTTAATACCACGGTTTATATTCTCCCAATCTTTTGGATGCGTTCATCACCCAATGATCTAGCGTTTATTTTCTGCCTTTGCCGTTATCTTTTGCACTCCACCTTGAAATTATCCAATTGGAGAGAGTGCGATGGAAAAGCGTGACGTCTACGAGACGATCAAGTCGATGGGCATCGAGTTGCCGCAGGTCAGATCGCCGGCTGCGGCCTACACCATGAGCGTTCGCAGCGGCGGTACCGTCTATCTGGCGGGCCACCTTGCCCGCGATGCCGGCGCGGTCGTGACCGGCAAGCTGGGCGCCACGCTGAGCACCGAAGCGGGCCGTGAGGCCGCGCGCAAGATCGCCATCGATCTTCTCGCGACGCTGCATGCGAAAATCGGCGACCTGAACCACGTCAAGCAAATCGTGAAGCTCACGAGCTTCGTCAATTCGGCGGCAGGATTCTCCGAGCAGCATCTCGTGACGAACGGCGCTTCGGAATTGCTTGCGAAGGTATTTGGCGAGGCGGGCGTGCACGCGCGCTCGGCGGTGGGCGTTGCGGAGTTGCCGCTCAATGCCTGCGTCGAGATCGAATTGACCGTCGAAATCGCAGACTGAGCAATCAGGCTATTGCGGCCCCGAGGCTGCGCCGCGTGGCGCGGCGTCCGTCCGATGCGTGCGCAACGAAATTAGCCGGCTTTTCCGGAACAATGGGCGGTTGCGACGCCTGTTTTCGCATGCAATAATCCCAAAATCCTCTGGTCAGACCGGATAATCCGCGTAAAACATGCCTGAGCGCGAGCTTTTGCGTATGTTTGAAACGCTGACGCCTGCTCGTAATTATCAGAAAAATGATGGGATCGGCCCTTGATCCCGGCCTCGTGCTGGATGCGCTGTCTGTTATGGCATGGACTGCGCTACCCGACGGCCGGGTCGACTTCGTCAACCGGAAATGGTCCGAATACACGGGCCTTGGCCTTGCGGCGTCATCGGGCTCGCAGTGGCTGGACGCGGTAAGCGCCAACGACTTGCCGGAACTGCTCGAGCAGCGTCGCGCCATTCTCGCTTGCGGCGAGCCTGGGGGCATCGCGGCGCGCCTGCGGCGCTTCGACGGCCAGCATCGCTGGTTCGATATTCAAATCAGTCCAGTTCGCGACGCCGAAGGGCAAATCGTTCGCTGGTGCGCGACGTGCAGCGATATCGATGACTTGCGGCGCGCGCAGGAAGCGCTCGACCGGCAAGCGCTCGATCTGCAGTTGGTCGTCGAATGCATTCCCGTACCGGTTACCGTGACGTCGCCGACAGGCGAGGTCGAAGGGCAAAACCAGCTCACGCTCGATTATTTTGGCAAGTCCTTCGAGGAACTCAGGGACTGGCGCAATCACGAGATCGTTCATCCGGACGATCTCGACGAGGCGATTGCGGCGCAGGAAGCCTCGCTTGCAAGCGGCAAAACGTACAACGTCGAAAGCCGTCATCGTCGCGCAGACGGCGTGTACCGCTGGGTCAACGTGCGCGGATTTCCGCTGCGCGATCGCACCGGCAGCATTCTGCGCTGGTTTCTGCTGTGCATCGATATCGAAGACAGGAAGCGAGCCGAGATCACGCTCGCGGAGAGCGAGCGCCACCTCAACGAGACCATCAACGCACTGCCCGCGCTCGTCTGGTCAGCGCGCCCGGACGGGACGGGCGAATTTTATAACCAGTACTACCTCGACTATCTCGGGCGAACGCTCTCGCAGGTGAAGGACCACGAATGGACCAAGGCGGTTCATCCGGACGACCTCCCGGGGCTCATGGCCGCGTGGACCGACATCATGGCAAGCCGTATGCCGGGCGCCGCGGAAGCGCGCATGCAGCGCTACGACGGCCAGTACCGCTGGTTTCTGTTTCGCACGAGCCCATTGCGGGACCAGGATGGAAACGTCGTCAAGTGGTATGGCATCAACATCGACATCGACGATCGCAAGCGCGCCGAGGAAGAGTTGCGGCGCAGCGAGGCCTTTCTGGCCGAAGGTCAGGCGCTGGCCAGAATGGGCAACTTCTCATGGGACGCCGACACGGATGAGATTGCCTGGTCGGAGCAGATCTACCACATCTTCGAGTTCGAGCCCGGCACGCCCGTGACGCTCGCGCGTATTGCCGAGCGCGCGCACCCGGAGGATATGGGGTTCGTCGCGCAGTTCATCGAGCAGGGGCGGCGCGGCGAAAGCGATATCGAATGCCAGCACCGGCTATTGATGCCGGACCAGCGCATCAAGCATCTGCATCTGATCGCGCACCGCATGACGGACCGTCCGGGCCGCAAGGAATATAGCGGCACGACGCTCGATATCAGCCAGCGCCGCAGTTCGGAAGAGGCGCTCGACCGCGCACGCGCGGAGCTTTCGCATGTCGCGCGGGTGATGAGTCTTGGCGCACTGACGGCTTCGATTGCCCATGAAGTCAATCAGCCGCTCGCCGGTATCGTGACCAATGCGAGCACCTGCCTGCGCATGCTGGCGGCCGTGCCGCCCAATATCGAAGGCGCGCAGGAAACGGCGCGGCGCACGATCCGCGACGGCAACCGCGCCGCCGACGTCATTACGCGGCTGCGCGCGCTTTTCACGAGGCGCAGCGCCACGATTGAACCGGTCGATCTCGCTCACACCGCGCGCGACATCATCGCTCTCATGCAGAGCGATCTCGACCGCGCGCGTGTCGTCATGCGCATGGAGTTCGCAGAGGGCCTGCCTTGCGCGGGCTGCGACCGCGTGCAGGTGCAGCAGGTCATCATGAACCTGTTGCGCAACGCGGCGGACGCCATGCGCACGGTGGACGACCGGCCCCGGCACGTGACGGTGAAGACGGAGGCCGGTTCGGACGAAACGGTCCGCCTGAGCGTGCGGGACTCGGGAATCGGCTTCGACCCGCAAGACGCGGAGCGGCTTTTCGATGCCTTCTATACGACGAGGCAAGACGGTATGGGCATTGGTCTCGCGATTAGCCGGTCGATCATCGAAAGCCAGAACGGGCGTCTTTGGGCCGAGATCCCGACGAATGGTCCCGGCGCAATCTTTTCGTTCTCGCTGCCCGTGTATGGCGCGTAAATGACGCCTGCGCGCCCGCGAGCGGCGCGTATACATACCTCCGTATGATGGACGCGTACGACGGGATCGGGCATCGTGCGGTGTTTGCTTCAGGGGCGTCTGGCGCCTTGACGTATATGGGGCGCGGAGATTAGCGAGGAGGCCATGCAAAGACCTGGCGAAACTGAAGGCCAGGTGTGCGCGAACGTCTCGCAGGCGCTTCCGGTCGTGTTCGTGGTGGACGACGACGTGTCCGTGCGCGAATCGCTGGAATTGCTCATTCGCAGCGCGGGATGGCAGCCGCAGGTGTTCGGCGCCGCGCAACAATTCCTTGCTCACCCTCGCGTTTGCGGGCCGAGTTGCCTGCTGCTCGATGTTTCGCTTCCGGATCTGCACGGCCTGGATCTGCAGCGCCGGATCGTGGCCGAGCGTGCGGACATGCCGATCATTTTTATCACCGGCTACCCCGATGTACCGGTGACGGTGCGGGCCATGAAAGCCGGCGCCATTGAATTCTTCACCAAGCCGTTCAACGGCGAAGCGCTGCTGGACGCCATTCGCGACGGTATCGAGCGCAGCCGCGAGGCGATCGACACGCAGAGCGAAAACCGCGTGCTGGAGGCGCGCTATGCCGCGCTCACGCCGCGCGAACGGGAAGTGATGACGCTCGTGGTGCGCGGTTTGCTCAACAAGCAGGTGGCGGCGGAACTAGGCATTAGCGAGATCACGGTCAAGGGGCATCGCGGCAGGCTGATGGAAAAAATGGAGGCAGGGTCCTTGCCTGAACTCGTGATCATGGCCGCGAAGGTTTGCCCGCAGGCCCCGGCTGCGTGGCAGCCCGGTGGTACGCGTGCAAGGGGCCGCCTTGCGGCAGCCGTCGCTTCAGCGCGGCTTTGACGCGGTGCATGGCGAGTGTTAGCGCTCCTTGCGGACAGATTTTGAGTTGAGTGATACCAAGGTACCGTAGATTCCCCACGCGGCCTGGTGCATCCTCAGAGGGCGGAGTAGTGGTCTCAACGAGACTTGATTGCGGGCAATCATGCTGGTAACGTTGGTCGATGATGACGAAGCAGTGCGGGAGTCGCTTCCAGATCTGGTGAGAGTGTTCGGCTATGCCGTGAGTGTGTTCTCGTCTGCCGAGGCTTTTCTTGCGTCTGAAGCCGTCGATCAAACCCATTGTCTGGTTCTCGACATCAACATGCCCGGTATGGGCGGCCTCGGGCTATTTCGCGAGTTGAAGCGCCTTGGCAAGAACGTACCGGTCATTTTCATTACCGCTCACAAAGACGCAGCCGTTCGCGACCGTCTGATCGCGCAGGGCGCGTGCGATTGCCTGTTCAAGCCCTTCAGCGATACGGCGCTTCTCGCGGCGCTCAAGGTTGCGCTGGGCGAGAACTGAGCGCGATTCAGTGCTTCGGGGCATTAAAGAGGAATAACGTGCCTCAAGGTCACGCAGGTGGAGCAAGTCAGGGCGCCATGCCGTCGGGCGGTTCGCAAGCCGAGCCCATCGTCTTTGTTATCGACGACGACATTTCCGTGCGCGAATCGCTGGAATTATTGCTGCGCAGTGCAGGTCTGCATGCGCAGATATTCGCTTGCGCCGAAGATTTCCTCGCCCACCCGCGCGTTTTCGCACCCACTTGCCTCGTTCTGGACGTATCGCTGCCGCAGGTCAACGGTCTGGAACTGCAGCAGCGCATTGCCGCCGACCGGCCCGATATGCCGATCATCTTCATCACCGGTCACGGGGACGTGCCCATGACCGTGAAGGCGATGAAAGCCGGTGCAGTCGAATTCCTGACCAAACCGTTCAACGGCGAAACCTTGCTCGACGCCATTCACGACGCCATCGCGCGCAGCCGTGAAGCCCTCGAAAGCTATCTGGCGTTGCGCGCGCTCCACGACAGCCATGCAACGCTCACGCCCCGCGAGCAGGAAGTCATGGCGCTCGTGGTTTCGGGGTTGCTGAACAAGCAGATAGGCGCGGAACTCGGTATCAGCGAAATTACCGTGAAGATGCACCGCGGCAAGGTCATGCAGAAGATGAGCGCCGATTCGCTGCCGGAACTCGTCAATATGGCGGCGATGCTGCGCTTGACGCCGCCGCGCGATCGCAAGCGCTAGCAAGCCATTGCGCAGATATACCTGCGTATAGTGCGCTAAACCGATCGCCGTATCGTGCGGTCTCTTGCCGGGGTGGTACGCTATCGCGTCTCTTGTTTCCCCGCTTCGAGCTGCGCCGCGCGAGTAAGCTCAAGGAAATTATTGGGGGCAACGAATGAGTCGCCAGTTAGCTTACGAGCGGCGAATTTGCGTGAGCACGCGCAAGAATTTTCCCTTGACTTCGATTATCAGGAGAAAAGCGATCATGTCGGAACCGATCAACGAACGCCGCCGGCGTATTCTCGGAACGGGCCTTGCGGGCGCTGCGCTAGTGGGCGCGGGTTTGAGCGAACTGGCCCGTGCGCAATCGGCGGCGGGTGCAGCTTCATTCGGCGAGATCAAGCAAGTGCAGGCAAACGGCTTGAGCATCGGTTACGTCGATGCCGGGCCGAAGGACGGGCCGCCCGTTGTGCTATTGCACGGCTGGCCCTACGATATCTACAGCTTTGCCGAGGTCACGCCAATACTCGTGGCGGCCGGGCATCGCGTGCTCGTGCCGTATTTGCGCGGCTATGGCTCGACGCGCTTCCTGTCCGCCGATACGCCGCGCAACGGCCAGCAAGCCGTTGTTGCCGTCGATATCGTCGCGTTCATGGACGCATTGAAGGTCAAGCAGGCCGTGTTCGGCGCGTTCGACTGGGGCGCGCGCACCGCCAACATCATCGCGGCGTTGTGGCCCGAACGTTGCAAGGCGCTCGTTTCCGTGAGCGGTTATCTGATCGGCAGCCAGGCCGCCAACGCGAAGCCGTTGCCGCCGCAGGCCGAACTGGCGTGGTGGTATCAGTTCTACTTCGCCACGGCGCGCGGCGTGGCGGGCTACGAGCAGAATCGCCACGATTTCAACAAGCTGATCTGGCGCCTCGCTTCGCCGCAATGGCATTTCGACGACGCCACCTACGATCGCACGGCCGCCTCCTTCGAGAACCCCGATCATGTTGCGGTGGTGATTCACAACTATCGCTGGCGGCTGGGTCTCGTCCAGGGCGAGGCGAAATACGACGACATCGAAAAGAAGCTGGCGCAGTCGCCGGCAATTTCAGTACCCACGATCACGATGGAAGGCGATGCCAACGGTGCGCCGCATCCGCAGCCGGCGGCTTATGCCGGAAAGTTCACGGGCAAATACCAGCATCGCGACATCAGCGGCGGCATTGGCCACAATCTGCCGCAGGAAGCGCCGAAGGCGTTTGCCGATGCCGTGCTGCAAGTCCAGCATCTGTAGCGGCTCGTGAAGCGCTGTGGGCCGCGATGAGGGGCTCGACGTACCGTAAGGAGGCAAGGTTTTGGGTATTCGCAATCTGCGTTTGCATCGCTATCCGGGATTGAGCAGTGCGCGTGCGGCGTGGAACGCTGGCGACGGACGAGTGCGGCGACCGCACGATTCGGCGCAGTTCAGGGAGCGCGTATGACGAAGCTGATTCGGCGCGTCGTCAAGACGTCGCATGGCGATATCGCGCTGGAGGAGAGCGTGCAGGAAGGCTTGCCGGTACTGCTCATTCACGGAAATTCTTCGTGCCGGGGCGTTTTTCGCCATCAACTGGACGGCCCGCTTGCTGCGCGCCATCGTTTGATCGCATTCGATCTGCCCGGTCACGGCGAGTCGAGCAATGCGCCGGACCCGAGCCGCACCTATTTGCGCGGTGGATTGGCTGACGCTGCGGTCGAATTGCTTGGCGAACTCGGCATTGACGAAGCGGTGGTGCTGGGCTGGTCGCTCGGCGGTCATATCGGCATCGACATGATCGCGCGTTTTCCAGGCTTGAAGGGTTTGATGATCAGCGGCACGCCGCCGGTCGGGCGTGACACCATGGCACAAGGCTTCACGGGTCTCCCACAGGCGGGCGCGGCCAGCCGGGAACATCTCTCCGGCGCGGAAATCGACGCGTTTGTTCAAGGCATTTTCGGCGACTCGGCCGAGCCGTTCCTGCGCGACGCCGTAGCGCGTGCCGATGGACGCATGAGAAAGCGCTTGTTCGAGGGCCTACGTGCGGGGCTCAATGCAGACCAGCGCGAGATCGTGGAGACGAGCGTGATACCGCTCGCGGTCGTGAACGGCGGCGCGGATCGAATCGTCAATCTCGACTATTTCGATTCGGTATCCTATGGGAACCTGTGGGGCGGCCAATGCGTGCGCTTGCCCGGGCTCGGTCATGCGCCGTTCTGGCAGTCGCCGGAGACATTCGACCCGGTACTTACGCGGTTTCTCGCGGACATCGAGGCAAACCGGGCCACCGGGTAGCAAGCCATTGCAGCCCGGCGCACCGTACTGCGTCAGCGCGTGTGCACGCGCAAGGACGTCACGCCGCGCAGGTTGTTGCGGCGATGCCAGACCAGTCCGTCCAGATTCACAGGACGGATCTCGGGGAAGCGGGCAAGCAGGGAGCGCATCGCGACATCCATTTCGAGTGCGGCGAGCCGCGCGCCCAGGCAATAGTGAATGCCCGCGCCGAACGCGACCGCTGGCGTGCTCGTGCCGCGCGCGAAGTCCAGCGTGTCGGGCGCGGGAAACGCGGCCGGATCGCGGTTCGCCGAGCCGATCAGCATGAACACGACGGAGCCGCGCGCGAGCGAGGCTTCGCCAAGCGTGATGTCTTCGAGCGCGGTGCGGACCAGCATTTGCACCGCACCGTCGTAACGCATGCACTCCGCGATCGCCCGCGGCAATAGCTTCGGGTCATGCTTTAACGCCTCCATTTGCTGCGGATGGCGAAAGAGCGCGATCATCATATTGCCAATCATGTTCGACGTCGTTTCGTGCCCGGCAATGAAGAGCAGCACCGCATTCGACACGACTTCTTCGTCCGTTAGCCGCGACCCTTCGTCTTCCACGCCGAGCATGGCGGAAATCAGATCGTCGCCGGGGTGGGCGCGGCGACGCTCGATCACGCCGTGAAAGTAACACTCGAGCGTGAGCGCGGCTTCGTTGGCCGCGCGCAAGCCGTTTTCGTCGAGCGGTGCGAGATCGAATGCGGCGACGAGCTGGCTTGCTGCGCCGCCTAGCGCGGTCGCGTCCGTAACGGGCACGTCGAGCAGCCGGCAGATGATCTGCACGGGCAACGGGAACGCGTAGTCGCTGACCAGATCGAATTCGGCGTGCGAGGCCACGCGTTCGAGCAGTTCATGCGTTGTCGCCTCGACAATCGATGTGAGCTTCTCGATGCCGCGCGCGTTGAAGGTCTTCATCAACAAAGCGCGTAACCGTGTATGCGCGGGCGGATTCATCATCAGCAAGGTACGGCTGAGCGACTGGAACACCGGTTGCGCCGTCGCCTCGGCGCCATAGCGCGCGGCCACGCTTTGCAGATAGGTCTTGCCCATGTGCGGGTCGCGCAACAGGGCGTCGACGATCTCGAAGCGCCCGGTCACGAAGGCTTTGGGGCCAACCGGCAGAATCGGCCCTGCTGCGCGAATCTTTTCGTAAAGGGGATACGGATTGGCGTAGAAGGCAGGCGAGGAGAAGTCGGAAAATTGCATGGGCGTGAGAGGTCGTCAGGCGTGAGTGGCGGGTTTTTCGAGCAGCTTGACGAGCGTGTGGTGTAGGCGATTGGCAGGCGTAGCGATGCCCGCGATCATACCGCGATCGCACGATCGCGCCGGCGCCGAGTACCGAAAACCGCATCATGCCTCCCATCGCGCCCGAATGCGCCGATCTCACTGGAACACCCGAGCCCCGGCGTTTATTCCGTGCCGCGTTTGCACCGGGCGCCGCGGCGGTCAGGCGTGCGCGTAGATCGGCTCGAGCCCAACGACGTCCTGTTGAGAGGCAGGGGCCGCTAAAAACAGAGCGCTTCGCTTTCAACGCTTGCACGGTTGCCGGGCGAGGCTTCGCGCGCGTCGTGGTGAACCGTCACTGGCGTGGAAAGAATGTAGCCCTCGTTACGCAGTGTCTTGATGTAACGGGCCGCGCGTGCCGTGTCGTTCAACTTCTGCCGCAGCCGGCTCACCAGCAAATCGATCGAGCGGTCGAACGGGTCGGCGTTGCGCCGCTGCGTGAGATTGAGCAACTGGTCGCGTGTCAATACGCGTTGCGCGTGGTCGAGAAACACGCGCAACAAGCGATATTCGGCGCCGCTGAGCGCGACGACCGTGTCGTCGGATTCGAGCAGATGGCGCGCGGTGGTGTCGAGGCGCCAGTCTCCGAAGCCGAGCACCGGCGTGTCGTCCACGGGCTGCAGGTCGGGCGGCAGCATGCGCGTGCGGCGCAGCACCGCACGGATGCGGGCGAGCAGTTCGCGCGCCTGAAACGGCTTGGCCATATAGTCGTCCGCGCCCATTTCGAGCCCGACAATGCGGTCGGTGACATCGCAGCGGGCCGTGAGCATGACGACGGGCAGTGCGCGATGGCGGCTTTCGCGCAATCCGCGGTAGAGCGCGAGACCGTCTTCGCCGGGCAGAATCAGGTCGAGCAGGATGAGGTCGGGTGTATGCCTTCCCAGATACTCATGCATCTCCCTGCCGTTGCACGCGGTCGCGACCTGCATGCCGTTTCGCTGGAGATAACCGGCAACCAGTTCGCGTATGCCGCGGTCGTCGTCAACAAGCAGTATGTGATCGATTTTTTCCATGATCGTCATAAGCGGAGCAGCGGCGCCTATTTACCGCTGCCAGCAGCGTAACCGGATGCAGACGATCGGACCATTCCATTCTGGATTGAGTCGACAGATGATTAAGGATAGTAGGTCATATACCTTGGTATAGGGGTATTTCACCGTAATAAAAAATATAACCGGGTGGACCGCGTTTATGTGCGGCTTACGAAAGATTACATTGCCGACATACACGAGATACATTGCCTGACTTTAATGAGGGACGACTTTCCGGAAACGATCGTCAGCGCGAATAAACAAGCGTTGCCGTGTCGCCGCGTCAATTCGACTATCCCTCATGAACAGGAAGCCAACGATGTCTTCGAATGATTTTTCTCCGATGCGACGCCACCTGCTAGCCGCATCGGCGGCGGCTGGTGCATTTGCGCTCTTTCCCAAGGCAATTTACGCCGACACGCCGAATGCGAAAATCCGTCCATTCAAGGCGAACATTCCTGACGCTGCGCTTGTCGATTTGCGGCGGCGTCTTGCCAATACGCGTTGGCCTGGAAAAGAAACCGTGGCCGACGGATCGCAAGGTGTTCGCCTCGCGCGCATGCAGCAGTTGGTCGAGTATTGGGGCACCGATTATGACTGGCGCAAGGGCGAAGCGAAACTCAATGAATTTCCCATGTTCGTGACGGAAATAGACGGGCTCGATATTCAGTTCATTCATGTGCGCTCGAAACACGAGAATGCGTTGCCGATGATCATGACGCACGGTTGGCCCGGCTCGATTCTCGAACTAACCAAGGCCATCAAACCGCTGACCGATCCCACGGCTTTCGGCGGCAGCGCCGACGACGCTTTCCATGTGGTCGTGCCGTCCTTGCCCGGCTTCGGCTTTTCTGGAAAGCCGACCACGCCGGGTTGGGGCTCCGATCATATTGCGCGGGCCTGGGGTGAGCTGATGGCGCGCCTTGGCTACGCACGTTTCGTTTCCCAAGGTGGCGATTGCGGCTCGGTCGTCTCGCACCGTATGGCCATGCAGCATGTGAAGGGCTTGATCGGCATCCACGTGAACATGCCGGCAACCGTGCCGCCGGATATTGCGCGGCTGCTTGCGCTGGGCGAGCCCGCACCCGCGAACCTTTCCCCGGACGAGGCACGTGCGTACGAAAAGCTGAATGTGTTCTATCGCGACAACTGCGGTTATTCGGCCATGATGGTGACGCGCCCGCAGACGGTGGGCTACGCGCTCGCCGATTCGCCCGTGGGCCAGGCGGCATGGATGTACGACAAGATTTCCCAATGGACTTATAGCGGCGGTGTTCCCGAACGTTCGCTGACCCGCGACGAGATTCTCGACGATATTTCGCTGTACTGGCTCACCAACAGCGCGACGTCGTCCGCACAGATTTACTGGGAAGATCACTCGAATAACTTCAACGCGGTCGATATCAGCTTGCCAGCGGCGATTACCGTGTTTCCGGGAGAAATTTATCAGGCGCCGCGCAGCTGGGCGGAGCGCAGTTATCACAATCTCGTCTACTTCAACACAGTCGATAAGGGCGGCCATTTCGCGGCCTGGGAAGAACCGCTCCTGTTCGCACAGGAGGTTCGCGCCGGGTTCAGGCCGATGCGCAAGCTCGCGTAAAAACCGCTGTGTCCCGCACGCTCGTCGTTCCTGGCGTGCGGGACGCGAGCCGCGCCGTTTTACCCATCCGTAGGTTTGAAGATATACGTTCATATAATGGCGCCGTACGCCTGAGGTGGCCTATTCTGGCGCTGCCGGGCAGGGCGTACCGCGAAGCCGATGTTTCCAGGCAGCGTGCCAGCTGTCTGTCTAATACGCGCGTTCCCCTGTGGTGCAAAGTGGCCCGGCCGGGTGAGGCCCGGCCAGTACAGGAGAACGAATATGAACGCGCACGCCATCGACCCATCGAATACGCCAAAGGCGTCGCTGCACGCAAGCGCGGTGCGCGCTTCGTCGCCCGGCGGCGCGTGGCGCTCTTTCGAGGCGTGGTCGCGGCCTTTATGGGTATTGCTTGCGGCGGCCTGCGCCTACGCCTCGTACGCAACGCATGCCGTACCGTGGCAGGAGCTTGCGCGCTACGGCTTGCCCATGATGCTGCCCGCCATACTCGTGGCGGCGCTCGTGGCGCTGAAGTTCGCCGAGTTGCAGGTATCCGTTCAGCGCATGGCGGCCATGGTCGAGCGCGGCCTCGGCGAAGATGCTCAAGCGGTCCTGTCCGAAGACGCGGGGCCTGCTGTCATTGCGCGTCTCGCTCGCGCGTTCAATGTGTGCGCGCGCCATCGCGCGCGCCGCCAGGCCGAGTTGCTTCACGTGCTTGCCGCCTATGCGCACGATTTGCGCACGCCGCTTACGCGCATGATCATGCGCGCGGAACTCGTGGAGGAAGCGGCAGTAAGAGACGCGCTCGCCCGCGATCTTGCGGAGATGACCGAGCTGGTCGAGGGCAGTCTTTCCTGCGCGCGCATGCAATGCAGCGCCCAGGAGCCCATGCGTTCGGTCGATGCGGACAGTTTGCTCGGCGCGCTGATTGCCGACTATCGGGACGCCGGGCGCACCGTTGAACTCGAGGGGCAGGTGGGGCGTCCCGTGGTGACGTGTCCCCATGCGCTGCGCCGCGTGCTTGTGAATCTCATCGACAATGCGCTGCGCTACGGCGTGGATGTCCGCCTGAGCGTGAGAGTCGAGGCGCAACGTCTCGTGCTGGCCGTACTCGACTCGGGGCCGGGCATCGCGCCCGCCCGTCTGGAAACGGTGTTCGCGGCCTGGTATCGCGCGCCCGAAACGGCGGCTTCGGCGTCGGGCTCGGGGCTCGGGCTCGCGATTGCGCGACGCCTCACGCTCGCCATGCGCGGCGAGCTGGAACTCGAAAACCGGCGTACAGGCGGCCTCGAGGCCCGCCTCACGCTGCCGTTGACAGCAGCGTGAGGCGGGCAAGTCGAATTGCCGGGGCATCGGCGCTGTGTTGCACATGTCTAGGCAGACGCCAGCGTCACGGTAACGATGGTCGTTCCGCACAAGCGCTCGGCGAGATCGACATGAGCGGGACGCACGTTCCACCACCGCGAGCGGCCGGCTCTCGAGCGGTGGCCGAGCACGATGAGGTCGGGGTTGAACGTTTGCGCGTGGCGCGCCACGACATCGGCGATTCGCCCGAATTTGACGAAGCCGTTTGCGGTAATGCCGATATTGGCCAGCCGCGTGACGGCGTCGCTGAGCGTGTTGCGGGCCATTTCCTCGAGGTGAGTATAGGCAACGTCGGTAAGCAGGCCAGCGCAGCTTGCGTTCACGCTTTCGGAATCGACGACGGCGACGACATCGACGAGAGCGGACAAGGCGAGCGAGAGTTGCGAGCAGCGTTGCAGAGCGGCCTGGGCCTCGCTCGTGCCGTCGTACACGAGCAGCATGCGGGAAAAGGAAGACATGGTGTGCCGATAACGTAACGGAGCCGCTGGCGGCGCCTGATTGAACATGAAGGTCGGCCAGCGCAATCGTCCCAAAGGGTGAATTGTCCGGCCGCGCAATCAGAACAGTCCGTTATCGGTGTTTATTCCCGGCGGCGTGCTCGTTCGCGTGACGCCGAGATGTTTGCGGCAACAAGATTATTTCGGAATATTTCGGAATCCAGAGTGGTCGACAAAACGTGCAAGCCGTCAACCCGAAGCATGGCCAGCAGGCGCAACCTGGCCCACGGTTTCGATCCTCTGGCCCTTTGCAATCGCTGTGCCGATTGCGAGCAACTGATCGTCGTCGAGCGACGCAATTAGCGCGTAGCTGAGGTTGGCACGCCGCCATGTCAACACATTCATGCTTTCAACACGCTCGTGCGTCATGCTCGCGTCCGGTTTTTCGTCCTTCATCACGCACAGGGCAACCGGCAAACCCGTTTTGGGTAGATACACGATCTGCACGAGCGGTCTGTTGTGAAAACGCAATCGTTGAATGCGCGTGAATGTAAGCCCCGCTGGACGCAGGTCCGGCACACGTATCGGTACGCCGTCGTCGACGTGAATCTGCGCGATCACCTGCGAGACCACTTCCGGCGTAAGCGCGTCGAAGGCAACCGTATCACGCGTGTAAAGCTGCTGATAGTTCACCGCCGCGGCAACCCATGGCGAGACGCTCGCGGCCGCGGTGTGCAACGCGCCGGTGCCTGCACCACCGTCGCTGCGCGCCCAGTCTGTTGCATGTCGCAGCACGAGCGCGCAGCTCAGCACGCCCGCGGCGAATGTCATGGCTAAACCCGGCAGCGACAGATGCAGCGCAACGCGAAACGGCCAACGCGAGATAAGCCGCGCAAACCAGGCAGGTTCCGTGGCGCCGCGGCGCGCGGTGTCCGTGCTGCTCGCCGCCTCGGGCATGCCCAAATGCGCGCGGCTGAGCTGCTCGATCTTGAGCGTGAGCCGCTTGGGAACGGGCGGCAGTTTCTGGTGTGCGAAGGCGTGCCGATACCTTAGCGCCGACGCCGTGAATAGCGCCACGCGCTCCGCGATCTCGGGCGACGCGCTAATTGTCTTCTCCACATCTTCGCGCTCACGCGGCGTGAGTTCACCGTCGACATAAGCCATGAGCAGGATGTCATCCATAGTCATGCCCCAATTTCCTTGCTGTTCTCCGCGCTTGGCGCGCGCTTTTCTTTTTTCTGATCGTTGAACAGGGCGCCGATCGCCTGACGTGCCCGCGAAAGGCGGCTCATGATCGTGCCGATCGGTACGTCCAGCACCTCGGCGGCTTCGCCGTAGCTTAACCCTTCCACCGCGACAAGCAGCATGACAATGCGCTGCGCCTCGGGTAATCGCTCAACGGCGCGGATGATCTGTCCATTCATGACCTGTTCTTCCGGCGTTCTCGCGGAAGGATCGGGAACAGTTTCGAGAAACCCGTCATCCCATTCCATGCCCGAACGGTTGCGCACATTGCGGGCGCGCAGTTCGTTGAGCCACGTGGACTGAACGATGGAGAACATCCAGCTGAGCGGCGCGGTTCCGGGCTCGAGCTGATGCGCGCGTTCGAGCGCACGCACGCATGCCCGCTGCACGAGGTCTTCGGCATCATGCTGATCGCCCGAAATGCGTAGCGCGAACGCCCACAATCGCGGAAGCATGGAAGGCAGGAGCGCCGACAATTCGGCGACAGTCATCGTCTCGGTAGCTTTCATTTTTCGACGATAGGGTTAAGCGGCAAAACCGTCGCCTTGACGAGAACACCCGGCGGGCGATTGAAATTCCATACGCGCAGCTATCGCCGGCCGCCTTCATCTTCTTGACGGGCCGGGCGCCTCACGGGCAGGAGACAAAACGAATTACAACCGGAGAAGGTATCTGCCATATTTCCGGCCGGCTGCTGATTGAAAGTGTTTGTATCAATGGCGGAAGCCATACACATTGCGACACAAAACGTCGTGCTGATCGGCGCATGCATCGTGGAATGCAGCGCGCTTTACAGGTGTTCTTGTTGGGGAAGCGATTGCATTCAACGTTTCACTCCCTTTTCAAAAACACGGAATTCACATGCGAAATCAGCAAGCGGATAGCGAAAACACCATGAAACAGGAGCCCGCTTGGGTGCGGGCGCTTGGCGGTACGGAACACTTGTTCTGGCTGCTCGACCGCAATCGGGCGATTCATTTCGCGCTCGTCGCGGAAATCGACCGCTTGTTCGAGCCCAGCGCGTGGCATGCGGCATTGCTTGCGATCCAGCAGCGGCATCCGTTGCTCTCCACGCGTATCGTTGCCGGCGGTGACGGCGCCCCTGCGTTTCATCGCGATCCCGATGCGCGGATTCCCCTGCGCGTAGTGGAGAATGCGAGGGCTTCGTGGCAAGTCGAGGCGGCGAGCGAAATGAACGCACCGTTCGACTGGTCAACTGCACCGCTTGTGCGTGCAACCTTGCTGCAAGGTGAACGCGGCTCGACGGTCATTCTCGCCGCGCATCACTCGGTGCTCGATGGCATGGGCGGCGCCTATGTGATGGAGGATCTGTTGTGCGCGCTCGCGGGCGGCTCGCTCATGAGTCTGCCCCTCGTGCAGCCGCTGGAAAGCCTGTTGAGAGCGCAAATGGCCACGGCCACCGTGCCCGGCGCGATGGCGCCGGCGCCCGAGCCCAAGGTGTTCCGCGCGGCTTCGGGCGCGCGTGCCGAGGTCGCCGCGCTTGCGCTCAGCGCGCCGCTCACGCGGGCCGTTGTGGAGCGATCGCGCATGGAGCGCACGACAGTGCACGGCGCGCTCGCGGCAGCGGTCAATGAAGCGGGGCGGCGCTTGTCGCAGGCGTGGCGCGAGCGTTCGGTGCGTACCGTTTCGCCGATCGACGTGCGCCGAACCGTGGGCGGCATGGGCCAGGCCAACGGCGTGTACATCACGCAGACCGTGACGGTCGACGATCGTCCGCAAGGCGCACCGTTCTGGGACGCGGCACGCGAGGTCAAGGCCCTGCTCGCACCCGCGCAAACGCACGCATCGGTCGTACAGGAAACGAAAGCGCTGGATGCATTCATGTCGTCGAATCCTTCCGTTGAAGACACCGCGGGTTTTCTTTCGCACATGCTGGCGTTCGACGTGCTGCTTTCGAACCTGGGCCGCGAGCCGGTCGCTTCGGCCTACGAAGGTTTTGCGCTGAAGGCGCTATGGGGGCCGATCGTGAGTTCGGGCTTCAAGGACGATCAGGTCGTGGGCGTCTGCACGCAAGGGGGGGTGTTGCGTCTCACGCAGGCGAGCTACACGGCCATGCCAGGACTGCTCGATGAAGTGTGCGCCGTGCTGAGCGAGGCCGTTGCTGCCTAGTGTTGCGGGCGAGGTGAAACTTGACGTGCGCCGGCATGGCCGGCGCACTCGCTTACGGTGAAACCGGGAGCGTTGGGGTAGTGTTGATCAGGGCGCTGCGTACAGCGTCAGCTTGGTTGCGACCTGCTGAACGCCCGGCACTTTCGCTGCGACGTCCTGAGCGACCTGGTCCTGCGATTCGTCGAGAATCGTGCCCGCCAGGATGACCTTGCCCGTGCGCGTATTGGCGAACACGGCGATGTCCGTGTCGTTCAGGTCGTGGTCCTTGTACAGGGCTTCGCGGACCTTTTTCGCCAATGCGTGATTGGCGGCGCGGTCGGCGCGCATTTGTGCGCGGATCTGCTGCCTGGTCAGTGCGGGCGTGTCGCCGGTCGTCGTGGTTTGTGCGAGAGCGGCGGAGGAGAGCAGCGCGGCGAGTGCGGCCGTAAGTGCCTTGGAGCGAAGCGTCATGGAATCACCTGTTGACGTTGAGTATGAACGAGGAGTTGTCGAAGCGGGTCTTGCCCGGTGGGAAGCATAGACCGCGGGCCGTCCTGGCTCTATCAGACGTTAGGTGGTTCGTCCTATACGAATGTCAACGGCGCACTATACCTTGGGATGCTCCGGCGATCCGCGACGATTTACGCTGCGCTACCGGCTGCCACGGCGACGGCGGCGGCGAGATCCCTGGCCCTGACGGGCTTGATGAGGAACGCGCTCGCGCCATTGTCCAGCGCCAGGCTCTGGAGTTCGGGCATGGGGTAGGCCGTGACGAAAATCGTGGGTATGCGTATGCCCGCGCCAATCAGGCGCAAAAACATGTCGACGCCGGTCATGCCGGGCATCTGGACGTCCGAAATGATGCAGCGCGGGTGCCGCTCGCCCACGGCGGCCAGCAGATCCATGCCGGACTCGAATGTCACGACGTCGTAATCGAGCGAGCGTAGCAAGCTGGAAAGGCCGGAACGGACCGAAGGGTCGTCGTCAACCACCCAGATGACTTGTGGCGTACACAATGAATATCTCCCGTGGCGTGCTGGAGGCGGTATGGCTGTGATCCGTCGCGTGTACGCGGCATAAGCTTACCGGAGCCCCCAAGCCGCCGAAATCATACGGAGGTATAGATAGGGTTTGCCGCAATCCGTAGGTAAGATGCAAGGGGGAAATGAGGGTTCACCCACCGCACGCCCCTCGCCGAGCACACAACGCTTACCAATCATCGCGCAATCGCGCGCCTCGCGCGCGGCATTCCCTTTGGGTTGACGCCTGAAATCAGCAACCGGTGGAGTTTGGCATGTACCAAATCGAGAGCGATCGTGGCAAGCGCGCGTCCGTGGAGGCGAGCCGGGCTTGCACGGAGCACGCTGCATCGAAAGTCTTTGTCGTCGACGATGACGAAAAGCTTCGGGAAGGACTCAAGAGCCTGCTCGAATCGGTGGGGTTTCATGTCGAGACCTTCCCGGCCACAGCGCAATTTTGCGAGCGCGTGCAGGCCGATATTCCGAGTTGCCTGATACTCGATGTGCGGTTAAAAGGCGAGAGCGGTCTCGAGTTTCAGGCATGGGCGGCGGAAAATGAAATCGTCATGCCGATTATTTTCATGAGCGGATATGGCGATATTGAAATGTCGGTTCGCGCCATGAAAGGCGGCGCCATCAATTTCCTGACCAAGCCGTTTCGCGAGCAGGACATGATCGAGTCCGTGACCGAGGCGTTGCAGCGCGACGCGGCGCGTTTGATGAGGCTGAGCCAGTCGAGCACGCTCAGAGAGCGGTTTTCGACTTTGACGCCGCGAGAGCGCGATATCGCCGTGCTCGTTGCCGCGGGGTATATGAACAAGGCGGCGGCGAGCAAACTCGCACTCAGCGAGATGACCGTGAAGATTTACCGCGCGAGAGCGATGAAGAAGCTTGCCGCGCGCACGACGGCGGACCTGGTGCGAAAAATCCGGACGCTGCAGATCGGAGGCGACGCCGGGTCGATAGCCGATCCGCGTACCCACGATTGATGAACGATTCGCCGGAGATAACGTGCATGGTTGCAGGGGAACGGTAATGGAGAAAGACGCGGTTCGTATTGCGCCAGGGGGGGAGGGTGCGGTTGTCTACGTGATCGACGACGACGAGTCGATTTGCGCGGCGCTTTCGAGCCTGCTGCGCTCGTCCGGCTTCGCCACGCGCACGTTCACGCGCATCGACGAATTCCTGCTGGCGCCGAAAGAAGACGTGCCGGGCTGTTTGCTGCTGGACGTGCGCCTGCGCGGCGAGAGCGGCCTGACCTTTCAGCAGAGCGCGCACCGCTATGAAGTGGACATGCCCATTATCTTCATGACGGCGCACGGCGACATTGAAATGTCGGTGCGTGCCATGAAGGCGGGCGCGATCGACTTTCTTACGAAACCTGTGCGCGAGCAGCGCGTGATCGATGCCGTAACGACCGCCATCGCGAGCCATGCCGCGTGGCGCGAACGCGCCCGCTCGGAGGCGGCGCTACGCGCGCGCTACGACCAGTTGACCGCGCGCGAGCGCGAAGTCGTGTCGTACGTGGTGGAAGGCTTTCTGAACAAGCAGATTGCGGGCGAATTGAAGCTGAGCGAGATCACGATCAAGATTCATCGCAGTTCCGCCATGCGCAAGCTCGAAGCGCAGTCGGTCGCCGATCTCGTGAGGAAGATGGAGGTCATTAGCGCAGCCGGGCACGCGCGCAATTAATGGCGCACCGGCACGACATGGATGGGGAGAGGCATGGCAGCTAGAGCGGGTCGGCACTCGATGGCAGAGATCCCGGGCTGGGAGGCGACAGGCGCCGCGGAAATTCACGGGCGCATTACCTGCGCGCAACGGCTTCATCGCGACGACGACCTGGTGCTATACCGCGTGAGCACCGAGGCGTGCGAACAGCCGCTCATCGTGAAAGCGCCGTTCGAGGCACGCGCTTCGCGTGAACTCCTCGCATCGTTCGAGAAAGAATACAGCTTGCGCGAATCGATCGACGCGCAATGGGGCATTCGTCCGCGCGAGTTGTTTCGTTCGGGCGGCCAGTTTCTGCTCACGCTGCACAATTGCGAGGGGGCATCGCTCAGCGGCGACATGGCGCATGGCCGCTCGCTGCGGCGCTTTCTTGCGCTCGCGGTGTCGCTCGCCTCGGCGCTCAAGGACATGCACTCGCATGGACTCGTTCATCACAACCTGAGCCCCGCCAGCCTGTTCGTGGATCGCGAGCAGCGCGTGTGGATCACGGGCTTCGGCAGCGCTTGCGGTATCGAGGGCAGCTATGCGGGCGGCGGCGAGATCGGTATCGTGCCCATGAGCCAGCTTCCGTATCTCGCGCCCGAGCGCACCAGCGCCGCGAGCCAGCGTAACGATCCGCGCAGCGACCTGTACGCGCTGGGCGTGCTGCTTTACCAACTGCTCTCCGGGCAGTTGCCCTTTGACGCGCGCGAGCGCGAGGAATGGGTCTATTCGCATCTCGTGAGCACGCCGCGGCCGCTCGGCAATCTCGTTCCTGAAATCCGTCCCGAGATCGAATTCATCATCAACAAGCTGCTGGCGAAAGCCGCCGACGACCGCTATCAGAGTGCGGCGGGCGTCGAGGCCGACCTGCAGCTTTGCTTCGATGAAATGACCTACGGCGCACAGATATCGCCCGCACTGCTCGGCCGGGGCGACCGTCAATCGCAGGCCGTGTTTCCCATGCGTACGTACGGGCGGCAGCGCGAACTCGAACAGCTGCACGGCGCGCTGGAACGCGTGCGCCAGACCGGCGACGCCATGGCGGTGATCGTCGAGGGCGAGCCCGGCGTCGGCAAGACGTTTTTCATCGAGGAATTCAAACGCAATATCGGCTCGGCCGGCGTGCATTTCACGCTCGGAAAATTCGATCAGTACAACGACAATGTGCCGTATGCGGCGTTTGTCCAGGTGCTGCGCGGGCTCGTGCGCCCGCTGCTCAGAAAGACCGGCCCGGAAATCGCGCTATGGAAGGGGCGCTTCGAGGAAGCCGTGGGCAAGGGCGGCCAACTGATCGTCAATCTGGTGCCGGAAATCGGCGCGATGGTGGGGCCGCAGCCCGCAATCGAAACCCTGCCGCCGCAGGAAGCGACCAACCGTTTTCTGCTGGTCGTCAAGCGCTTTCTCATGCTGTTTTCGGACAAGCAGCGGCCGCTCGTGCTCTTTCTGGACGATGTGCAATGGCTCGATTCCGGCACGCTGGAAATCATCGATGGCCTCGCAACGGACGCCGAACTGAAGCACCTGCTGCTCGTGCTCGCGCATCGCAGCATCGATCTGGGCCGCTCGCGGGTGGCGAGCGAACGGCTCAACGGCATTCTGTTCGGCAGGAAGGTGACCGAAAAGATCGGCCTGTTGCCGCTCACGCTCGCGGACATCGTGACGATGATTGCCGAGACGCTGGTCGAGCCGCCCGAGGCCGTCGCGCCGCTCGCTTCGGTGATCTTCGAAAGGACGGGCGGCAATCCGTTCTTCACGATCGAATTCCTGCGCGAGCTGATACAGGACCGGCTCATCGTGCCGGACGCGTACAGCGTGGGCTGGACGTGGGACATCGACAAGATTCGCCACAAGGGCTACACCGACAATGTGGTCGACCTGCTCACGCTGCGTCTCACGCGCCTGAACGATGAAACGAAGCATGTTTTGGCGGTTTTCGCGTGCGTGGGGGGAACGGCGCGCGTGGGCGCGCTCTCCCGCGTGCTCGGCACTGATAGCCGCCGCGTGCTGGCGACGATGCGCGAAGCGGAGACGGCGGGCCTCGTGTCGCGCAAGGGGGAAGCCTACCGCTTCGCGCACGACCGCGTGCAGGAAGCCTCGTACGCGATGCTCGGCGAAACGGCACGCGAACTCGCGCACGCGCAGATCGGCACCAACCTGCTCTTTGCCATGCCGACGGCCCCGAGCACGGCCGAAGTGTTCGAGGTGGTCGGCCACCTGAACCGCGCGCAGCGCATTCTTTCGCAAGCCGACCGCACGCGACTTGCGGAGCTTGACGTGCTGGCGGGCAACGCGGCGAAAGCGGCGGCTGCGTGGAGTTCCGCGCGCGAGTATTTCGCCCAGGCGGAAAAGCTTATCGAGCAGTACGGCGTGAGCGAGGCGCGTATCGACGTATTCCGGCTGCTGCTCGACATGGCGGAATGCGAGTACCTCACCGGCGGTTTCAGCCTGGCGCTGGAAACGGCGCGCAAGGCGTGTGATTGCGCGGGCGGTCTGCTCAAGCGCGCTAGCGCGCTGCGCATGGAAATCCGCATTCACCAGGCGTCCGGCGATTATCGTCAAGCGGTCGAAACGACGCTCAGCGCGCTTTCGTTGCTGAATGTCGAGGTGCAGGGCGAAGGCATTGACGATGCGCTAGTCGCGCAAAAGCTCGCGGCGTTGCGCGAATTGTGCCCGCCGCACCGGGTCGCGGCGCTGCTTACGCGCGGCTGCCTCGACGACCCCATGCACGAGGCCGTGATCGGCCTCATCATCGACGCGATTCCGAGTGCGTATATCGGCGTACAAAAGCTGTTCCCGATTCTCGTGCTCAAGGCAGCCGAGTTGTGCCTCGCGCATGGCAACACGCGGCTGGCAGGCTATGTGTACGCCATCTACGCGCTGCTGCTGGTCGGCACCACGCGCGACTTCGATCTTGCGTTGCGCTTTTCCGAGCTTGCGCTTGCCGTGAACGAGCGTTATGGCGAACCGCGTTTGAGTGGCACGCTGCTGCATTTGCACGGCGACCATATCCTGATCTGGCGGCGGCCGTTTCGCGCGGCCATTCCGGTGCTGGGCCGTGCGATGAGCCAGTGCGTCGAAGCGGGCGACTTCATCTACGCGGGCTATATCGCGTTCGAGAGTATCTGGCAGGCCTATGAGCGCGGCGAGCACCTCAACGAGGTGACTAACCTGTGCCGCGAGAATCTGCGCTTTGCGAACGAACTGCGCAACAAGACCATCAGCGTCACGATCGAACTCGAATTGATGTTCCTGTTGCGCTTGCAGGGCGTCGATGCGGCAGACCTGGGCATTGCCTCCACGCACGAAGCACTCGTCTCGTTCGTGCGTGAGAGCCAGTTCGGCTGCGGTATCGCCTATGCGGCGATCATGGAAATGAAGCTGGACTTTCTGCACAGCCGCTTCGCTGCCACGATTGCGCGCGCAAGAGAGATCGAGCCGCTGCTCGGCGCGGTGATGGCCATGCCGATCGAGGTGACGTACTACTTTTTGCGGGCGCTTGCGCTCGTGCGCGTGATCGACGAATTGCCGCAGGAAGCCGGGCAGGAAGCCGCGCACGAATTGATGGAGCGCGAACTGATCGGCGCCATCGAGCGGCTTGAATCGTGGGCACATAGCGCACCGGAGAACTTCGGCAGCCGCTGCGCGCTCGTCACGGCCGAATATGCGCGGCTCGTGGGCGATTATGCGCAGGCCGAGCAGGAATACGAGCGCGCGATCGAACTGGCGCGTGAGAATGGGCAGCCGCACTATGAGGCCATGGCGCGCGAATGCTCGGCGCACTTCTACCGGCAACGCGGTTTAGTTTCGGTGTCCCAGGCGTGTTTGCGCTCGGCTCGCGACGCCTATGCGCGCTGGGGCGCCGACGCCAAGGTGCGCAGTCTCGAGCAGGCCTTTCACCATCTGCGTGACGGTGCGCCTGCCGCGCGCAGTTCCGGCGCTCACGCGGCGCCACAGGGCACGGTCGATGTCGCCGCGATGGTCCAGTTGTCCCAGGCCGTTTCAAGTGAGATCGACCTCGACAAGCTGGTGCAGGCGTTCATGCAGATTGCCGTGCGCCACAGCGGCGCGCAGCGTGCGCTGCTCATTCTCTGGTCGGGCGAGAGCTTTCGCATCGTGGCCCAGGCCGGTTCCAGGGAAAACGGCATTACCGTGGAAGCGAGCGACATGGGCCTGTGCGAGTCGGTGGTCCCGCTTACCGTGATTCGCCATGTCATGCGGGTTCACGAGAACGTCGTCATCGACGACGGCGCGGAGCCGAACGACTTCCGCGACGACCGTTACCTGAGCGAGGGCCGCTGCCGTTCGCTGCTCTGCCTGCCCTTGTTGCGCCACGCGGGGCTCGTTGGCGTGCTGTATATGGAAAACAGCGTCACGCCGTATGTGTTCGATCTCGCGCGCATCAACCTTATGAACATGCTGGCCGCCCAGGCCGCCATTTCCATCGAGAACGCACGGCTCTATTCCGCGCTCAAGCGCGAGAACGTGGAGCGACGTCAAACCGAAGCGCGGCTGCGGCGCAGCGAGGCGTTCCTCGAAGAGGGCCAGCGCATCAGCAAGACGGGTACCTGGATCTGGAACACGACCACGGGCCAATTGCTGTGGTCGCGTGAGAATTACGAGCTGTGGGGCGTGGAATTCACGTGCGAGCGGCCGACCATCGAAATGTGCCTCGAGCGTGTGCTGGAGGCGGACCGCCTGCGTTTCAAGGAAGTCTTCGTCAACGCAATTTGCGAAGACGGCATGCATAGCCACGAATTCTCGACACGGCAAAGCGACGGCAGCGTGCGCCGCCTGCAGGTGATTTTCCGGCCGTGGTCGAGCGACGAGAGCGGTGCGCGCGAATATATCGGCGCGACGATCGATGTCACGGACCGGCGCGCCTTCGAAGACGCGTTGCGGCGCGGCGAGATGTATCTCTCCGAAGCCCAGCGCCTCAGCAATATCGGCAGCATTGGCTGGAATGTCGAATCGCGCGACTTGACGTGCTCCGCGCAAACCTACCGGATCCTCGAAATGGACGAGCCCTCGCGGCCGCATATGGATCTCATGCTGGAACGCATTCATCCCGACGACGTCGATCAGGTGAGGCGCGCGCTGTGCGAGGGGGAGGCAGGCGCGTCGATCATCGAGGCCGAGTATCGCGTGCGCGTGGAAACGGGCGCGGTGAAGTACCTGCGCATGGTGGCGAGACCAATCGCTTCGGCGAGCCGTGCCGTGGAATACGTCGGCGCCCTTGCCGACATGACCGAAATTCACCAGGCGCAAAACGCGCTGTTGCGCGCGCAGGCGGAACTCACGCACGTCACGCGCGTGTCGACGCTGGGCGAATTGACGGCATCGCTTGCGCACGACCTCAAGCAGCCGCTCATGGCGATCATCACGCATGGCGAGGCGGGCATGCGCTGGCTGGACCGCGCGGTGCCTTCGGTTGCCGAAGCGCGCAACAATCTCGCGCGCATCGTGAGCGACGCGGACCGCGCGAGCGAAGTGATCAACCGCCTGCGCGCGCTCGCGCGCAAGGAGCGCCCGAATCGCGCCGCGATCGATTTGACGCAAACCGTCAGCGAAGTCGTTGCACTCGTTCGGCAGGAAATGGAAAAGAACAACATTCGCCTGCGTGTCGTGTCGGAAGACGGTTTGCCCAAGGTGGCCGCCGACAAGATCCAGATCCAGCAGGTGGTCATGAACCTGATCTTCAATGGCATGCATTCGATCCTGAAGTGTCCGGGCAGTACGCGGGTGCTGAAAATCTCGGCCGAATTCGCTGGCGCGGAGTCCGTGCGCGTGTGTGTGTGCGATTCGGGCACGGGTATCGATGCCGATATCGTCGAGCGGCTATTCGAGCCGTTCTTCACGACGAAGTCGGACGGCATGGGGCTTGGCCTGTCCATTTGCCGCTCGATCATCGAGGAACATCGCGGTTCGATCTGGGCGTTCAATAATCAGGACGCGGGCGCGACGTTCTGCTTCGAGCTTCGCGCGGCAGGAAGCGGCGCCGAAGGCACTGTCGCGGCACGCGCGAACGGAACGACCGCATGAGCCATTACGCGCCCATTCTCGACCAACTCGCCGATTACGATGTCACGCAACTGGTCGCGGGGCCGCCGGCGCTCTATCGCGGCGTGAACAAGGAAGGCGCGCACGTGCTGTTCATGGTGACGGAGGACGGCCCGAAAGAGCACGAGCGGTGCGCGCGGTTAGAGCACGCTTATGCGTTGCGCGCGTGCCTCGCGGCGCCGTGGGCTGCACGGCCCTATGCGCTATTGCGGGAAAACGGCTTCGTTGCGCTCGCGCTGCGCGACCCCGGCGGCACGCTCTTGCGCGCGCGCTGGCGTTCGCCGCAAAAGCTCGAGCGCTTTCTGCGCGCCGCAATCGCGATTGCCACCGCCGTGGAATCGCTGCATGAAGCCGGGCTGGTCCATTGCGACCTGAATCCCGATTGTATTCTGCTCGATAGCGCCGACGAATCGGCGTGCCTCCTTGGCTTTGGTCACGCGATGATGGCCGATCGTTCGGACCGCGAAACCAATCTTCATCGTGCCAGCAGCGGGGCGATCGAATACATGGCGCCCGAACTTTGCGGCCGGATGGAGCGCCTGCTGGACTGTCGCGCCGACCTCTATTCGCTGGGCTGCCTGTTCTACGAAATGCTCACCGGCGTGCTGCCGTTCACGGGCGTCGACAGAATGGCGCTCGCGCATGCGCAGCTCGCCAAGCAACCCATGCGTCCTTCCGCTTACGCGCCTGGATTGCCGCGCCAGGTCGAAGCGGTCGTCATGAAATTGCTCGCCAAGAATCCCAACGACCGCTATCAGTCAGCGGCCGGGCTGCTGGCCGACTTGATGCGCTGCCTGAACGCCGGGCCGGAGCGCAATGCCGCCGCCGTGTTTCCGCTGGACTTGCACGCAAGCGTTGCGATCAGCCGGCACGCCGGGGCGCTATACGGCCGCCGTGGCCAGATGGATGCGCTCGACGCAACCTTGCGCCGCGTGAGCACGAGCGGCGCGGTCGAGCTGGTCTTCGTCGCCGGCTATTCGGGTAGCGGAAAGTCCGCGCTGGTCGATCAATGGGCAAGCGCAATCGGCACGACATCGATCTCGTATGCGCGAGGCGTGTGCGAACAGCTCGATTCGACCCAACCTTATGGGGCGCTGGCCCGCGCGCTCGAGCGGCTCATCCGCCCGATTCTCGGTCAGGAGGACGCGAGCTTCACCGCGACGCGCAATCGCCTCACGGCGTGCATGGGCGCTCGCGCGGAAATTCTCTATGGCCTTTTGCCCGACCTGAAACTGATACTGGGCGCTCTGTCGAGCGACGTCGAAACGCAATTCAATGTCGACAGAGCGATTTATTTGCGCACGATTGCCGATCTGCTCAAAAGCGTGTTGCAGCCCGAGCGCCCGCTCGTGCTGTTTTTCGATGACATGCAGTGGGTCGATGAAGGCACGCTGACGGTCCTCGACTATCTGACCCGCGACAGCGACCTCTCGCATGTCATGCTCATCGCAGCGTTTCGCAGCAACGAAGTGACGCCGGGGCATGCGCTCGAGCGGCTCATTGCCGAGACCAAAGACCGGCATCAGGTCATTGCAGTCGAGCCGCTTGACCGCGGCGACATGGCGCGCCTCGTTGGCGACACGCTGGGCTGCAAGCTCGACGCGTCGCTGCCGGTGATCGACATCATTCGGGAAAAGACGGGTGGCAATCCGTTTTTCACGATTCAGCTGGCTGCGGAGCTCGCGAGCGAAGGGCTGATTGAATTCGAGGAAAAGGGCGCGTTGCGCCTGCGCGACGTCGATCGCATTCGCGCCAAGCTGTATTCGGACAACGTGGCGGACCTCATGCTGCTGCGCTTCGCACGGCTGGGCGAGGCCGCGCGTGACGCGTTGCAGGTCTTTGCCTGTCTGGGAGCCGCCGCGAAGATCGCCGATCTCGCGGCGGCGGCGAGCCTCACGAAACAGGCGTTGGAGGCAAGCCTGCGCGAGGCCATCAACGCTTCGCTCATCGACCGCGATGCGGACAGGCTGCGCTTTACGCACGACCGCATTCGCGAGGCCGCCTACGCTTCGATGCGCGAAAGCGAACAAGCGGCCCTGCACCTCGAGATCGGGCGCAGGCTCGCCACGCGTTTGCGCGAGGACGAGCCGAGCGACGAACTTTTCGTCGTCGCGAATCAGATCAATCGTGGGGCTTCGCATGTCGTTTCGCCCGAGGAGCGCAAGCGCTTTGCCTACCTCAATCTGCTCGCGGGGGAACGTGCGAAGGCGGCGACCGCGTACACGTCGGCGCTGGTCTATTTCGAAACGGCGGCGGCGCTGATCGACGAAAGCACCGACGAAGACACGGCACAATGGACGGAATTTCACCGGGCTGACGTGGAGTGCCTGATCGGCACGCTCGCGCCCGCCGAGGCGCGGCTCGCGGCGCTCGGCCGCAAGCCGGTGAGCATGGCGCTGCGGGCGGAATTGACGCGCTTGACGGCGAGCCTGCAAACCGCGCAGAACCGGCAAATTCAGGCGCTGACCACGGGGCTCGACTTTCTGGCCCGGCTCGGTGTCAACATCGAAGAGCGCCCGTCGGACAGTGAAGTCGATCGCCTTTATCGGCAGTTGCGCAGCGAGTTGGGCGACAGGTCGATTGCCCAGCTTGGCGAAAACGCGTGGGTCGAAGACCCGGTGTGGCGCTGCGCGCTCGATGTGCTCGCCGATCTCATTCCGCCCGCGCTCTTTTTCAATGCCAATCTGCTCGACGTGATTCTGCTGAACCTGACCTTGCTGAGTTTGCGGCACGGTCTTTCCGATTCCGCGGCGTATGGTTTCGTTTGCCTGAATCTCGTGTTCGCCGAGCGCTATGGGGACTACAGGACGGGCTATGAGTTTGCGCAACTGGCCGTCGACGTGGTCGATCGTTGCAAGCGCTCGCGCTACAAGGCGCGCATCTACATGCGCTTTGGCAGTCTCGTGATTCCGTGGAGCCGGCCGGCCCAGGACGCCATGCCGTATATCGAGCAAGCGAAGAGGGTGGCGAAAGCGGACGGCGATCTGGTATTCGACGTGTCGGGCGCGCGTAATGTCGTGAGCGTGCTGCTTCTCGCCGGCCGGCCGCTGGACGAAGTTCTCGCGGAGGCGAAAAACGGTCTGAACGTCGCGAGGTTGTCGCGTTTCTTTCTGTATTCCGGCGTTTTCCGCGCGCAGATCCAGCTCGTCGAACAACTGGGCGACGCGGGGCGGCGCGACACGGCGGATCATGCCGGCGACGAGGAATATCAGCGGGACATCGACGCGGTGCGCGCGAACAACACGAGCGTTGGCTTTGCCTACTGGACGTGCATGCTGCAGGCGAGCTTCATTTCCGGCGATTTCGAAGCGGCGCTCGAGGCAGAGGTGGCGGCGAGGCGATCGATCGGCGCGTCGAGAATGTTCCTCGAATTGATCGAATATCGCTTCTTTGGCGCGCTCACGCGCGCGAAGCTGTGCGAAATGGCAGCGACGCAGCACGAACGGGCCGCACACCGTGAAGCCCTCGACGCGCATTGCGCGGCGCTGAGCGCATGGGCGCACGTCGGTCCCGCGAATCTCACGGGCCGGGCCGCGCTCGTCGATGCCGAGATCGCGCGGCTCGACGGCCGCGCCCGCGACGCGGAGCACCTCTACAACAAGGCGATTCGTCACGCCCACGAACGGCGGATTCTGCATGTCGAGGCGCTGGCGTGCGAACTCGCGGCGGGATTTCATCGCCAGCAAGGGCGCGGCACGATTGCCGACGCCTACTTGCGCGATGCTTCGCATGCCTATGCATGGTGGGGCGCGAACGCCAAGGTGCGCGCCATGACGGAGCGAGGCCTGAAAACGGAGCCGTCGGCCGCTGCGCCGATGCCGGCATTCGACTACCCGTCGCAACAGCTCGATATTGCTGCGATCATCAAGGCTTCGAGCGCGCTGTCCAGCGAAATCGTGCTGAGCCGTCTGATCGAAACGCTCGCGCTCGTGACGCTCGAGCACGCAGGCGCCCAGCGTTGCGTGCTCGCGCTGAACCACGAGGGCGGCTTGCAGATTCATGCGGAGGCCGTGACGCGCGCCGAACTCGCCGAAGTCAATGTCGTGCGGCGCGAGATTTCGAGCGAGGACTTGCCGCTTACGCTGGTTCGCACGGCGATCCGCACGGGGCAGCCGCTCGCGCTCGGCAGCGCCGCGACAGAGGGCGGCTATACGCGCGATGACTATGTGCGAAGGACCCAGGCGAAGTCGGTGCTCTGCCTGCCGCTGCTCAAACAAGGCGGTCTGGTGGGCGTGATCTTTCTGGAGAACCGGCTTAGCGAAAGCGCATTTACCGAGGACAAGATCGCCGTGCTTTCCGTGCTCGGCGCACAGGCCGCCATCGCACTCGAAAACGCGCGCCTCTATCAGGATCTCGTGGAGCAGAATCAGCGCATCGCGCATACGGAGGAAGCGTTGCGCAACGCCATGGCCGAGCTTGCGCGCGTGACGCGCCTCACGACCATGGGCCAACTGGTGGCATCCATTGCGCACGAAATCAGTCAGCCTGTGAGCGCGATTCATTCATCGGCCTCGGCGGCCGTGCACTGGCTCGAGCGCGAACCGCCCGCACTCGAGGAGGCGCGCAAGATGCTGACGCTCGTGGCGGGCGAGAGCCTGCGTGCATCGAGCATCATTCACGGCATACGTGAATTGGCGAAGAACGCGCCGCCCACGCTAACCGTGTTCGATTTGAGGCGCGCGGTCGCCGAAGCGCTGCTGCTTGCGGGCGCGGAAGTCGAGAATCACCAGGTCGAAGTCGATAACGCCATCGCGCCGGAGTTCTTCGTGAAGGGCGATCGCGTGCAGGTTCAGCAGGTCGCGCTCAATCTCATTGTCAACGCCGTGGAGGCGATGGCCGGCGTCGATTCGCGCGCCCGCGTACTCGAACTTTCCAGTCGCCATGTGGGCGGCGGCCGGGCGGAAATCACCGTGGCCGACTCGGGGCCTGGGCTGCAAGCCTGCGTCGAGGGGTCGCTGTTCGAACCGTTCGTGACGACCAAGGCAACGGGCATGGGTTTGGGCTTGTCGATCTGCCGTTCGATTATCGAGCGGCATGGCGGCACGCTGGAGTTCGAGCCCAACACGCCGCATGGCGCGCGTTTCGTTTTCTCGCTCGCCGCCGCGTTTGAAGCGGCGGGGGGGAACGCGGCGCTCGAGCGCTAGCCGGCCCGATTCAGCGCCTGCTTGACGTGCATGGCCAGCGCCTGTGCGCTGACCGGTTTGGTGAGGAACGCGCGAACGCCGATCGACATGGCCCGCGACTCGGCTTCGGCAGTCGGATACGCCGTGATGAGCACGAACGGCGCATCGACGCCCATGTCGATCATGCCCTCGAACATTTGCAGGCCGGACATGCCGGGCATCTGGAGATCGGAGACGACGCACGCAGTGCGATTGTGCGCAAGCCATCGCAGGAGGTCATTCCCCGATTCGAAGGTTTCGACTTCATAGCCGAGCGAACGAAGCAAGCTGGCAAGTGCAAGCCGAACTGACTGATCGTCGTCGACCACACAGACGTGATGAGCGGCGGACACGCATGATCTCCTGAGCAACAACGGCGCGATGGACCAGCACTCCAGCGCGGGTCGACAGCGCTGATAGTAATGACGGAATTCGCCGGGCGGAATCATACGCTTGTATAGCGGGTGTGATTATTTACAACACCGGCAACCATGCGTGTGCTTGCTGGAGAGAACGCTGCGCGGTGCACGTAGTGAGCGTGCAGGCCGCGCAGGTTACCGGTGATTCATTTCGAGTCATTTCGGAATGGAAAGTTATTTTGCCGTGGCGCCGGACGCGCGAGGCAGCGCAAGACTCGTCAACGCGCCGATGCCGCACAGCGCGGCCACATAGAGTTCGGGGGCGGACGGGTTCCACTTCAGCATCAGCGAAACCAGAACGGGCGTGAGGCCGCCAAATAACGCGTAGGCCACGTTGTACGAGAACGAGATGCCGGAAAAGCGCACGGCGGGCGGAAAGGCGTTGACCATTGCCACAGGAATCGCCGCAACCGCGCCGACAAAAAAACCTGCTACGGCATAGAGCGGCAGCAGCGCGCCCGGATCGACGGCAAGATGACGGAGCATCGCGAAGTACGATGCGCCGATCATCAGGCATCCAACGAAGATCGTGCGCCGCGTGCCGATGCGGCCCGCAATCGATCCCGCCACCACGCAGCCGATAGTCAGGCAGAACGTTGCCGCCGAATTCGCCTGTAGCGCGGTGGCGGCGTCGATAGGAAAGCGCCTCGCCACGAGCGTGGGTGTCATCAGGATCACGACGACGATCGCGGCGGTGAGCGTCCACGTGAGCAGCATCGAGACGACTACAGCGCGGCCGTGCTTGCGCAGCACGGTCTTGAGCGGCACTTCGGTGGCGAGCGAGCGGCGTGCTTTCATCTCGACGAATACCGGCGTTTCGTTGAGCCAGCGCCGCAAGAAGGCCGCGAGAATGCCAAACAGGCCGCCAGTGACGAAGGGAATGCGCCATGCGTAGGCGGCGATTTCCGCCTGCGAATAATGATGATTGATGCCTGAGGCGAGCAACGAGCCGAGCAGGATGCCGAGCGTCAGGCCACCGGTGAGCAGGCCGCACGCATAGCCGATATAGCGAGGCGGCACGTGCTCGGAAACGAAGACCCATGCGCCCGGCACCTCGCCGCCCACGGCGGCGCCTTGCAGCACGCGGCACAACAACAGCAGGACAGGCGCGGCAATGCCGATGGCATCGTAGGTCGGCAGCAGGCCCATGAGGAGCGTGGGCAGCGCCATCAACATCACGCTCAGCGTGAACATGCGCTTGCGCCCGACCAGGTCGCCGAAATGCGCGAGGATCACGCCACCGAGCGGCCGCGCGAGGTAGCCTGCCGCGAAAATGCCGAAGGTCTGCAGTTGGCGCAGCCAGTCGGGAATCGCGGGAGGAAAGAACAATTGGCCAATGGCGGCGGCGAAAAATACGTAGATGACGAAATCATAGAACTCGAGTGCGCCGCCAAGCGCGGCTAATGTGAGCGTGCGGTGATCGCTACCCGCCAGCGGGCGGTGCGGCACGAAGGGAATTTGAGGCGAATTTAGGGAATTCATCGACGAGGCCAGGTTGGGTTGATGGAGGGCACGTTCGGTGCGCGCGGGCGCAATGGGCGAGCGATGAACCGACCTCGGCTCCAATAACGTCCCAGGCCATCAAAACACCTGAGCGATTCGCGCTATTCCCGCCGCGGGGCAGGCGGAGTTGGCGCTTTGGGTCGTGTACAAAAGACAGAGAAGCGCATCGAGCGAGCGCGCGTTGTTGCGCGACGGCGCAGTGCAGGTTGATGGAGTGGAAGTGCAGCGGGACATTGCGTTTCAAAACGCCTGCACCGAGCGCGTCGGGCTGCATGTGCCCGAACAGGGCACGCTCAATGTCGTTGCGCTGGCAACTATCGGAAATAGTGCAAAAGGCTGGGATGTCGAGCGCGCGACGTTGTTATCGGCAACTTCGCGACACAGGCTCATTGAAGGCGACCGCATCCGGCATGGCGGACAGATCGAAGCGACTTCGCTGATCGGGCAGGGGACGTGCTTGAGGTTTTCACTACCGTAAGGCAAGGGCAAGTGCGCCGACTTGCTGCCTTGATCGCAGGCGGATGGCCCGCCTGGGTGCTGGAGCGGGAGACGAGTCTCGAACTCGCGACCTCAACCTTGGCAAGGTTGCGCTCTACCAACTGAGCTACTCCCGCATGTCTGGCTCCCCGACCTGGGCTCGAACCAGGGACCTACGGATTAACAGTCCGGCGCTCTACCGACTGAGCTATCGGGGAATCAAGGAGGCCGGATTGTACAGGAGATTTTTCGAAGTTGCAGCTTTTTCCTGACAAATTTCAACAAGGGCCTTTGCGGGCAATTAAGGTAGAAATCTAACGGTTTATGGTGTATTACCTACTCGCGGAGAAGGTTTGGCCCGCTCGTGGCTCCATTGCGCAATGGAAGTCTGGATCTACCCATGGGGCCACAGCTTGACTATCGTAGACGGCATCTCAACCCCAACCGTAGAGGAAGCACAACGATGTCCCTCGCCGATGCCGTCAACGAATCCTCCGCCGACACCAGCGCGGCACCTTCGCAACGCACGCGCGTGCGCCGGGTCGCGCAACGCGCGCACTACGACGCGGCAACGTTGCACGCGATTCTTGACGAAGCCTACGTCTGCCACGTGGCGTTCGCCGACGAGCACGGCGTGCATTGCATTCCCACCGCATGCTGGCGCGAGGGCGATTATCTCTACATTCACGGTTCGAACGGCAGCCGCATGTTGCGCCTCGCAGCCGAAGGCGCCCAGGTTTGCGTGACCGTTACGCATCTGGATGGGCTCGTGCTAGCGCGCTCGGCGTTCAATCATTCGATGAACTATCGTTCCGCGGTGATCTACGGCGTATTCGAGGTGGTGGCCCATGAGCACAAGGCTGCCGTGCTGGACGCCTTCATGGAGCACATTGCGCCGGGGCGCAGGCATGAAGTGCGCGCGGGCAATAGCAAGGAGCTGGCGGCGACCACGGTCATGCGCATTGCGCTCGCGGAGTCCGTGACGAAGATCCGCGCGGGCGGCCCGAAGGACGACGAGGAGGACATGGACCGGCCCGTCTGGGCAGGCGTGCTGCCACTCACGCTCGCACCGTTGCCGCCCGAGGCCGACACGGCAACGCCGGAGCGCGAGGCGCCCGCGTATGTGAAGGCCTGGGCAACGTGACGGCCAGGACAAACGGGAAGCTCGCGGTCGCGCTCAGTAGATGGCGGACCAGAGCATGCTGGCAATGGCGAGGGCGTAGATCACCGCCGTGATGATGGCCGCTACGCGTAGCGGCCGGCCAACTGTCGAAGTGCTGGTGATAATGACGAGGCTTATCCCGATGCCGATCAGGGCGAGCACGAGGAGCCGCGGCAGAAGACTCCAGCCATCCAGCCCAACCTTGAAGATCGACCAGATCACGGCAGCGGCGAACATGGCGAAATACCACCAGAGTCCCGCGGAGCGGTTCCAAAGCATGAGGATGCCGGCGCCGATCAATGCAACGCCGGCAACGAAGTAGTAAGGCGCGTGGCCCATCCAGGGGATCCACCCGCCCAGCACGGCGAACGCTGCGCCGACGAGGATGATCCATTCTGCCGTCTCGGCAGGAGAGGTCCAGCGGCGGTAAGACATAAAAGTCCCCCAAAATGCAGAAAAGCCGGGCTTTGCAGCGGGCATGGCTGCAGTCTGAATCTGACTGCGCGGCCCGACCAGGTGGCTCATCGATGAAGAACCTGAGAGCAAAGTCCCTGGTCGAGCGTAAGCAGCCCCTGTGCCCAGGTCAAGGGAGATAAGCCCTTGAATTTGTAAGCACTTCGCAACGCATTCACATTTAGGTTTCTCGCGCGAAAGAAATACGCATCGACGACATGGGCGATAGTCGACATTACCGGGTCGCGGCGATTTACCCGGCAAGAGTTGCGACGCAGGTCACATGTGTGAAGCGGCGTGCGTCAACATGACTTCCGCTTCCTGTCGAGCGAATCGGGTCGCTACGTCGCTATATCCGGGTGCTTATAACGTGGAGCACCCCGCGAATGCAGCACTGTCCCAGCGGTCCATATCGCCCGTAGCGCTTTCGATCTGAGAAATGCTTGGTTCCTTCGTGCGCGTCATACCGATAGCCTGCGTACTTCGCCAGCGCGAATATTCAGTGTGGCAGCGCAAGGGCAACAAAAGAAGAAGGAAACTCAATAATGAAAAGCAGCATCTGGGGCGCAGTGCCAGGCGCACTGTTGACGGCACTTCTGGTCGTGGCATCGACCGCCGCGCATGCGGATCGTCTGGACGATATCAAGCGCGCGGGCGTATTGCGCGTGGCTGCATTCGACAGCAACCCGCCGTTCGGTTTCGTCGATCAGAAAGACAATCAGATCGTCGGGCTCGACGTGGACTACGCGCGCGCCGTGGCCAAAAGCCTTGGCGTGAAGCTCGAAATCCAACCCACCAACCCCGCCAATCGCATTGCGTTTCTGAAGTCGGGCAAGGTCGATCTGGTCTTCGCCAACTTTACGATTACCGACGATCGCAAGAAGGAGGTGGATTTCAGCACCCCGTATTTTGCTTCCGGCACCCAGTTCATTGCGAAGAAGGGCGTGCTGACGTCTGCGGAACAGATCAATGGCCTGCGCATTGGCGCAGACAAAGGCACGACCAACGAACAGCAGGTGCGCGCGAAATTCCCGAGCGCAACGATCGTCGCCTACGACGACACGCCTTTCGCATTCGCCGCGCTGCGCACGGGCAACGTGCAAGCCATTACGCAGGATGGTCCGAAACTCGTCGCGCTGCTTGCACGCGCGCCGGACAAGGCGAACTATGAGATTTCCCCGTTCACGATCTCGAACGACTACGAAGGCGTTGGCGTGCCCAAAGGCGAAACGCGTTTGCTCGATGCGGTGAACAGCACGCTGACGCACCTGGAAACCGACGGCGAAGCCGCGCAGATTTATGACAAGTGGTTCGGCCCGAAGAGTGCGGCGCCGCTGCCCCGTCTCTTCAAGATCGGCGATCCGCAAAAGAACAGTTGAGCGCCGCGGTTGATTCATGCATAACTGGCTTGAACCGAAGTATCTTGCGTGGCTCGAACAGGGTTTCTTCGTTACGTTGATGCTCTCCGCCTGCGCGGCGTCGTTCGCGACGCCGCTGGGTTTTTTGCTGGCGGTCGCGCGCAGCGCCCCTACCCGTGCAATTGCGCGGGTGGCGGCGCTTTACGTGTTCGTCTTCCGCAATTCGCCGCTGCTCGTTCAACTGCTGTTCTGGTATTTCGGCGCCGCGGCTGTGTTGCCGTCCGGATTGATGGACTGGCTTAACACGCCGCACCTGGCAACGTTCGGGCCGCTCACGCTGCGCTGGCCGAGTTTCGAACTGTTCGCGGGCTGGGTCGGACTGACCTGCTACACCACGGCGTTCATCGGCGAAGAGTTCCTGGCCGGCATGCGCGGCGTGAACCCCGCACAGTGGCATGCCGCTGCGGCGCTCGGCATGGGCCGTTACGCGACCCTGCGCTATGTGATCCTCCCTCAGGCGTTGCGCATTGCGACGCCGCCGCTCGCCGGCCAATACATGAACGTGATAAAAAACTCGTCGCTGACGATGGCGATTGGCGTTGGGGAGCTGTCGTATATGTCGCGTCAGGTCGATACGGAAAGCTTCAGGACGTTTCAGGCATTCGGCACGGCCACTATGTTCTATGTGCTGGCTATCGCGGTGATCGAGGTCGCGCTGGTGTTGTGGCAACGCGCCGGTCTGCGCGGTTTGCAGCGAGGCCGCGCGTGAACGGGTTCGAGTGGCTGCCTGCGTTGCGCTACCTGATGCTCGGCGCGTTTCCGGCTGGACCGCTGGGCGGCATTGCGCTGACGATTGCGCTCTCCGTGATATCCGCGCTGCTCGCGGCGTTGATCGGACTCGCGCTTGGCGTTGCGCTCGCCATGACGCGAGGCGCCGTGCGTCTCGCACTGACCGCCGGCGTCGCGTTCTTTCGCGCGATACCTGTGCTCATGCTGATTTTCTGGACTTTCTTTCTGATGCCGATCCTGCTGCACGTCGACGTTCCGGGCCTCGCGACCGTCGTGTGTGCGCTGGCGCTGATTGGCGGCGCGTATCTGTCGCATTCGGTTTATGCGGGCATCACGTCGATCAGCGAAGGGCAGCGGCAGGCCGCGCTTTCGCTTGGCTTGACGCGCTGGCAGGCATTACGCGAAGTCATCCTGCCGCAAGCGGTGCGCGTGATGATGCCGTCGTTCGTCAATCAGTGGGTGGCGTTGATCAAGGATACGTCGCTCGCCTATATCGTCGGCGTGCCGGAATTCACGTTCCTCGCCAATCAACTCAATAACCGGCTGCTGGTGTATCCGGCGCAGATCTTCCTGTTCGTCGGGCTCGTTTATCTGCTGCTGTGCGGTGCGCTGCAGTGGGGGGCCAATGCGCTGCTCGTGCGGCGCAAGCTGCCGGGGCTGCATGGGTGTAAAGGCGCGCCATTGTAGTTCGCCGGGTTAAAGGCGCTCGCCCTATGAGGGGTGAGCAGGGCGGCACGCCAAGCTCCCGATCCAAAACTCAACGATTCCGGCGGCGCGGAAAGCCTACGGTCAGCGCCTTTTCTGCTATCCGTAAATTTCAGTTTAATTGATACGTAAGTGCGGCGAACTAGAATACGAAAACCACTTAGGATAACAAATAATAATCCTGTCCGATGCATGCTCAACGGTCAGGCCATCGCCGGACTACTCAGGTCTTTTCTCCCCATCGTTGTGAATGCAGTGAATGGCGAATACGCCGAGGGAGGCTACCGTGAACGTCCAGACCACGCAGCAGTGGGCTATTCCAGACCCGCGTCTTTTTACGCATTTCCCGATTAAAATTGCGGCGCAAATAATGGCAGCCGCACTGTATCTCACTGCGGGTTGTGCTTTTGCTGCCTGCGAAAAAGAGGCCGCGGCAATGTGCTCACAAGGTGATCCGCGCTGTCTTGATGGCGCAGCAAAATCGGTTGAGCAAGCAGCCAACGACTGCAAAACCCCGGAAGGGCGAATTCAAAGCGCCTCCTTGTGGCAGGCAACGCCAGGCTTCTTCGACAACGCACCGCACGAGCACGAGTTCTGGCGATGCGTGGCCAGGCTATGTGACCCGCCGCAAGCCCCCGGGCAATAGCGTCAAGCGTGGTTTTGCGGTTGCGCTGACAGAAGTCGCTTGTCGGCGCTGGCGCTTCCATGTCGCGCGATTGTGCAGGTCATCCGTCGAGTTCGCTCAGGAAGGAGAGCAGCAACCGGTTCACTTCCTCGGCGCGCTCGCGCTGCAGCCAGTGGCCTGCGCCTTCCAGCACGTGAGCGCCGCGCAAACCCGGCAGCACTTGCGGCAACGCGGCGACACGCTGCTGCATGCCGGGAAACCTGAGTACATCGTCCCGCGAGCCGCCAATGAAGAGCGAAGGTTGACGAATTGGGCAACCATACCAGGGGGCGAGCAATTCCGCGCTCCGGCGGATCGCGCGGTACCAGTTCAATCCGCCACGGAAGCCGGTGCGCCGGAACTCACCGACGACATAGTCGAGGTCGTCCTGAAGAAGCCAGTCCGGCAAGACGTCGGGGTCCACGGTGTTATCGAGGAGGCCGGCGCCCGGCGCGAGGATGCCTGCGACCATGCGGCCCGGGCCGTCGCCCGACATGCTGAACGTGACGCGGCGTAGGGTCGCTTCGACATCGGCTTGAAGTTCCTCCTCGGCCACACCCTCTCGCTGGAAGTACTGCATGTAGAAGGTCGTCACACCCTGCCGTTCGAGTGCCGTCAGCAGGTCGATTTTCGCGGGCGGGACATACGGTACGCTCAGGCCGACGACGGCGCGGAAGACATCGGGCCGTAGCAACGCACTGTTCCAGGCTGCAGGCGCTCCCCAGTCGTGGCCGACGATCACCGCCGTATCGGCACCAAGGACGCGGACCAGTTCCACCATGTCGCCTGCGTGGTGCAGCATCGTGTACTGTGCGGGGTCCGCCGGCGCGTCGGTGCCGCCGTAGCCGCGCATGTCCGGCGCCGCGGCGCGATAGCCAGCGTCCGCGACCGCAGCCATCTGCGCGCGCCAGGATACCCACGACTCCGGAAATCCGTGGCAAAACACCACGAGTGGCCCAGCGCCCTGCAGCGCGACACGCATGCGGATGGCACCGACCTGTAGCGTTTCGAGTTGCAGCTCGCGGGGGCCGCTCACGCTGCCTCCGCTGTTGCCAGCAATTGCGCAATGCACTGCGCCGCATCCGAAGCTTTGGCCCCGACGGTCTTGAGAAGGTCCTGCACGGCAGCGTCCAACTCCACACCTTTGAGAATCACAACCTGCCCGTTGAGGCGACACTGTCTGAGCCAGGCGCTCAAGTCGGGGTTCTGCTGCCAGTGCGCGGCATTGGCGAGCGTCGGCAGCCACATCCGTAGGTAATCGATCGGCAGTTCGGGCACGGGCACGGGCATGCACATCGCGTTCTGTTCCTGCAGATTTTCCATGTGCGCCTCGACCCAGGCGATCACGCTGCCCGAGAAGAGCGGCTGGCACCAGCGGACCATCAGGAGGTTGATGGCTTCCTCCTGGAACACCGGTACGCCCGGCAATGGCTGGATCGCGCAGGCCGTGCAGTCGATGTACAGCGTGTCAGGATCGGCGCTGAGTTCGCCTTTCTCCAGCACGATGCGCGACGGCTCGATTGCGCGCACACGGCCCAGCCGAACGATTTCACCAACCTTGCGCAACTGGGCCATCTCGCCTCGCGAAACGAGTGCGCAGCGGTAGGTCGTGGGTTCGATGGCCGGGTCGATCCGCATGAGCGCGCCGCCCGCTTCGAGTCGCCGGAACAGGTCGGGGACGTCGCGTGCGTCGCGGATCGCATCGAATTGCACCACGCTGTTCTCGAAATAACGCCGCCAGCCGGTCGGGCCGGGCTGCATGTTGGCACGATCCATCACCCATGCGTCGCGCGGCATGATCCAGCGGATGCGCTCGTGCGGCACACCGTTCTCGATCAGCCAGATGCACGCATCCATGCCGGTCTTGCCGGAGCCGACGACGGTATAACACGAGTACGGCCGCGTAACCTTCGGCAATTCGTTGCAGGCAATGCACTGCACACCCGCGGCCAAGCTGTATTTTGGCGGGTGAGTGGACGGTACCTCGGTTTTCGCATGCGTGGCATTCACCCATTTGCGCCGCGCGCGCACCTCGTGCTCGGCGCCGGTCAGCAGCGAGCGGAAGCGGTGCGTGCGGCCTTCGCTCGCGAAGTGATCGCATTTCGGGAACCACTGCACGCGGCCAGAGGGCATGAAGCGCTGTTTCATTACCTGCTCAAAATGCGCGAGCACTTCGGCTCCCGAGGAAAGCCCAAGCATCCCTTCGTTAAAGCCCGTCGCTTCATGCGACCAGTCGCTCAGTTCACGCGAGGCCACGCCATACCAGGCAGACGGCTGGTGCAGCCGCACGTACGAATAAGTGTCATTCCAATGGCCGCCGGGACGGTGGTGGCGATCCACCATCACGACTCGCGCATCGGGCGACTCGGTGAGCAGCGTGTCGACGAATGCCATGGCGGTAGCGCCCGTTCCTGTCACGAAGTAGTCGGACTCGATGCATGCCATGTCACTCTCCTAAATGGGAGACATTGATCTGAATTTCCGCGCCAGAGGCTTTCCGCCGGCTGTCAACCGACTTGGTCAAACAGCTGGGACGCAACGGGCGTTCGACGTAAGGGTGGGAAAACTGGGCCGCGGGCTTCTCGAGCGTTCAACGAGAGAGCGTTTGAATTTTTAAAGTCTCGGGATGCTCATCCAAAGTAGAATTGCGCCAACGCATTCGTCAAGGTTTCCTAACGATATCTGTTATCGAATGAGGTCCTTGCATTGCGCGCAGCGATCTTCGCAAAATGGAAAGTCCTTGGGATGGTTATAACGCCTTATACGGTTGCCGGGGTGCCGGGGTTACATCGTGTCTGTACGCTACCGCACACACTTTTGATGGGCACGGCGCCGGGCTCGTTACTGCGCGTCGCCATATCTGGAGACACGTGACTGGTTCTCCGCGCGGCGGTTCGGTCTCGCCTCAGACATGGCCCTCGGCATCTTTCCCGCATACAAGAGAATCGTCTCAGCAGTTTCCTTTCTTGGCCTGTCCGGGCGGACAGAACCCGTTGCCAGGACCGCCTTGCGGCGGCGGGGCCACGGCGGGTTCGCCCGGCACGTACACGGCACACCCGGCCAGTGTGCCGGAAGCAATCGCCAAAGCGATGATGATTCTTTTCATGACCGTCCCCCGAAGAGAAGAGGCGATTCGCCCCTTCGTTATTCCTGCCGTTATCAGAAAGTGAAATTCACGCTGGTCTGACTGCCGCTCGTCACGTTGACGGCCGTCGATTGCGTGGTGCCGGAAGCCGCATCCGCTTCGATTGTGTACTGGCCCGCCGCTGAGGTCACCGCGGTCAGGCTAACGGGCAGTGTTCCGTTATAGGCGCCGGCCATCGGCGCCGCAACGGGCAGGCTCGTTGTATAGACGCCCGTGTCCAGGTTGGCATTCGCCGCTGCGATTTCGTAGACGCCCGCTGATGTGGTCTGAATCGCACGCACACTGGCATCCGCCGACACCGTGACGGTGCCGCTCACGGTATGCATCGCCGAGGCGGGAAGCGCAATGGGTTGGCCTGCCGTTGACACGTGGGTCGTAGCGCCTACGACGACAGGCACTGACGAAATGATCCCCGTTGTCTCGTTGGGTTGCACGATCACGATATCGTAGTTGCCGTTGGTCGAACTCTGGACCAGCGTCGAAAACACGAAGTGGCCTGTGCTGTCCGCCACCGTGCCGCTCACCACCTTGCCGTTCTGCTCGGCATACACCGTAGCGCCAGCTTCGGCCGCTGCGACGTAGCCATCAATCAAGCCTGTGACGGTCGTCGGCGTGGCGGTAATCACCGGCTTCAACGCATACGAGCCGTTGCCCTTCTGAACGACTGACTTGCAGGCGTTGAAGTCGAGCACGAGATCGACGGTCGAGTTCGCGGCCACGTCGAAGGGGCGAATGATCTTGAGGCCGCTTTGGGTTGCGCTTGGCGTCGCCAGTGGCTGTTCGTTGGTCGTTCCCGACACCACGACCGAATTGGCCACCGTGTTCCCCTGGTTCTGGGCAAGGACAAGCCGTACCTGCTGATATTGGCCCGCGGTCAGGGTTGCTTGACCGAGCGTCGCCATCGTGCCGTTCGTCAGCGAAAGTAGATCGATTTTCTGCGGGGCAGCGAGCGTGATGTTGGTCCATCCGCTGTCGTTGTCGCCGGCGCTCGAGCTTGCGTTAATGCCGACCTGGCTCACCGTTACGTAGACGTGGTCGAAGCCGCACGATGGGGCGTCGGTCATCTGGACGTTCACGGTGCCGGTCGGGTTGCCGCCGCTACTGCTACTGCTGCTGCCGCCTCCACCGCCGCAAGCCGTGAGAGCGGCCGCCCCGAAAACAGCGGCCATTAGTGTTTTATGCATGCCGTTCATATCGAGCACCTTTTGTTTTGTCCCTGGTGCGCGAAGCATACGCTCGACGGGTTGCAAGTTATCTTGCGACATTGAAACAATTGGTAATTTTTGTGCTCGCTGTTTAAAGTCCGTTGCGAGCCTTTGTACAGCACGAGACGTGTGCTCGAGATCCGTCGTCGCGACCCGCAACGACGGCCGACTGTCACGGCGAAGTCGCCGCGGACAAACGCATTACCAGTTGAACCGGTAACCTGCCTGCCCGAACACGTTGTCGCGATAGTCGCCACCCAGGCTGTGTCCGTATTTCACGTTCGCGTACACCTGCGAGTGCTTGCCGAATCCGCCCATGATGCCAAAGCCAACGGCATACCAGGTCTTTTGCATTGCGTTGTCAAAAGGCGTACCGCCGACCGTGGTCTGCCCCGGCGAGAAGACGTCGTGCAGCACGTCGGCGGTGAAGTAGGGCGTCACGCTCGACGTCTTCGAGTCATTGCTCAAATTGGCCTTGAACAGCCGCAAGCCGAGGCGGCCTCGCAACGCGTTCGTCGTGTTCGAGCCAACAGGCGCGATGCCGTCGGTCGAAGCCATTGAGGTGCAGATATTGATAGAGCAGTTGAGCCTGCGGCTCGATCGCCACGCCACTCGAGCCGAGCGCGAACGGCTTGCCCACTTCACCGGAAGCGCCTGCGCCGAAGCCGTTCTGGCTAGCGCTGCCGCCGTAAATGTCGCCGTACCGGTTGTGATAGTGCGTGAGTTGACCCACACCGTCGAAATAAGTGCCGTCCCGCAAGTACTTCGTCCAGTAGCCGCCAAACGATTGGGCCTGCGTTTCCACGCTGCCCGTTGAGCCGGACGTCCCCATCACGCTTCGCGCGCTGTCGGCGAAACTCGCGGACGTGGAACCGATCGTGATCGTTGCGCCGGCGCGCGTGCTGGCGCCACTGGCGTAGCGCGAGAGCGTCCAGTCTCTGCCGAACTGCGCGAAGAACGTACGCTCGTCGGTGGAGAATCGCTCGCCTGCGTCGGCGTCGAGATTCTGTCCGCCAATGCGGCCTCACACACCGTTGCCGTGTGCAGGTTCCGCCGAATCGACGCTTGTCACGTCTCCAACGCGCTCCTGCAGGCGATCGAGAATGCTGAAGTCATATTCCGCGTTGAGCAGCGGAGTGACGGAATAACCGACCACTGCGGGACGGTACGCAACCGGACCTGTCGTGGCCGGTGCCGCGGCCGGGTCGCCGGGGTTCGATGATGCCGCCTGGGCCGTCGCAAACTGCGAGCGCAGGTACCAGCCGTTCGCGTCGGTCGCGCCGCCCTGGTACAGCAGGTATTGATAGGCACCGGCCTGAACGGGCGCCGCCAGGCGGAAGCTGTTCGCCGCCGACGTGCCGTTGACCTGGACGAGCAGAATGCCGTCGCCCGTGCCCGTGCCGGTCACCGTCACGTCGGCCGTGGCCTGCACGCCAGCGCCGCCGCCGCCATTGCCGCCGTCGCTGTTCACGTTCGCGACAGCGGCTTGACCAGCCTGTCCCGTACCGCCACTGACGGTTGTCGAGATACTCGTTTGTGTAGTGACGACCATCCCCACGGTGCCGGCAGCACCCGCTGTACCGAGAACGACGCTCGTTCCATAGACGCCCCGCGCGCCACCCGCGGCGCCGTCCTGACCCGTGGCGCTCGATGGGCTGCCGTCCGTGCCGCCTGTACCACCCAGTCCAACGCCCAGGACAGTGGCGCCGTTACCGCCGTTCGCTCGAACTGAGCCGCTGCCCAATGCGAAGCTCCCTGCAACGGCCAGCATGATCGCGATGGAGATTCGGCTGCGCGAGAGGAGGAAAAGCTCACCTCGCTTGATGCCCCAGCCAGTTTCCACCGGCGGATATTGTTTCACTCCATTTCCCGATGCCGCCGCATTGACACCATTTCGCATTTCCGGAAACTCCAATTCGCTACCTCGTGCACGATTACTTACGTTAATTGCCTTAAAATTTTCGGCACGAAAGATATAAGAAGAATTGGTAATTTTTTTAGCGAAAAATGAGCTTGCGGCGGCTGCACAACAGTGCATGCGCAATGAATTATTGATTGGGGGATTTTCGAGCGCTTTGCTGTTCAGGCCCGTCACAGCAAGAGTGGCGGCCAACATCTGGTTCGCGGATCAGGCCACTTTGGCGGTGCCGGGCATGCGCGACTGGTTGGACGCATTCGTGGCCAGTCAATACCGCCGTTGAAGATGGGATTTAAGTTTTTAACTTCTTTTATCGTCCGGTGCACGCATGTTAAATGGAGTGAACAGCCAGACTAACGATCGTGCTAATTTAATCATAACTTTCGTTGCACGAACAACTGACTATATTTAAAGATTGTCAATTCAAATTTACAGTGGACAAATGTTTAGCGTTGTGAGGTGGCCCTATACTGCCAGTGTTCGCTGAACGACCCATTGCCGCTATTGCCCGCGATGTGGTTCGTGTGACGGCTTCGCGGCACTAAACGGCCGTCCGGCGAGTTCCTGGAATTGACGATCCGCTACGAAGCACCGGGTTTCCACCGTGCAGGACTGTGCAACATGTCGCGACAGGTGCAGACGCCATTGCCAACCAGGGGGCTGCTGTTGTAAGTTCGACAGCTTGCTGATACGGGAACGTCCCGCAGGCCCTGAACGCCTGATATCCAAAATCCAATGAATTCAATCTCCCTGGCGTTGTTCGACATGGACGACGTTCTCTGTCACTACGACAGATCGTTGCGGGTCCGCAGGTTGGCCGCGCTCTCCGGCCGAACCGAGCGAGAGGTTGCGAATGCGATCTGGGATTCCGGGCTCGAAGCAAAGGCCGACGCTGGCGCGGTGACCGATGCGGAATACCTGTTTGCGACGGGAAAACTGCTTGGGTGCGAGATCTCGGAGAAGGACTGGTTGAGCGCCCGCAAGGCAGCGATGTCGCCCAATTACGAGGTCTTGAAATTGGCAAAGGAAGCAGCGAATCGTTGTCAGATCGCCGTATTGACAAATAATCCGGAGATCGTGTCGTCAAACATCAAGTACCTTTGCCCGGAAATCGCCAGCGTATTTGGCAATCACGTGTACGCATCTGCATCGTTCTCGGCCGCAAAGCCGGACGTCGAGGTATTCCGTCGATGTCTCGAGAAGCTTCGTGCTTTGCCGCACGAAACGCTTTTCGTCGACGACCTTCCGGACAATATTGCAGGCGCCGGGCTAGCCGGTCTTAACGCTCATCACTTTACTGGTCATCGTTCACTTGCCGACGCTTTGGCACTTCGTGGGCTAATTTGCGCGGCATGAGGTCCAGCGGACCTCACTCACCTGGTTGCTCTGCCCGCAAACCAAGGGCGGCGATGACATCGGCGAAATCAGACGTAACAAGGGTGCCCACCTCACGGGCTACGGGTTCAGGGCCATCGACCTCGCAGCGATACGTGATCCGGGTGCCGCGTTCGGTCGGCGATAGCTCGTGACGAACGCGAACCACCACGCCAGCGTCGGGTACTTCAGTGATATCCTCGAAACCCTTGTCAGCCTCAACCCACCCGAAGCGGAACGGCAACCTCGTCAAGTCTGGCAAGACCATCACCGCAGTTGTGCCAGCCTGGAACGGTCCGTGCATTTCGATGCTAAGGACACCTTTGTTCCACTCCGACCACTTCTCCGGTTCCGCCAGGACGCCAAAAACCTTTGCTGGTGTCGCTGTACATTCACCCGTGACCTCGACTGACCACATGCCAGCTCCGTTCAAAGAATAATATGTGCGCATATTATTCTTTGAAAAGATACGTCGTCAACATTGCAATGGCCAGGATTGCGAAATGAAAGTTCCCGCCGGCCGAGTCCGATACCGCGCATTGGCAGTCCGCCGTCGTGGCCGCGGCGCGTTATACCGTTGTGCAAGTAACCATCAAGCTTGCACAAACAGTCAGAAATAACTGGACTGGCCGCTGTCGGCAGTGAGGCAGGAATCATACAACCGGCGAATCGATAGGCACGTGCTGCAGTTCACCGTCGCAAATGGTTCGGTCGCTTGCTTGATGCGGAGCGGACATCTGAGTCTCTGGGCGACGGCGCTGGTGAATGACGCCTCCTGGTCGCATCGCGCGCCGACCTCATGCGTCGATCGCGTGTGCCTTTGTAGAGATTTGTACAGATTTGTACAACGTCTAAAGTCAGATGAAATGCAACCGTAATCCAGAATGAATGTCTGCACGGCCGTACGGCATTTTGCGGCCCACCAAACACAATTCGTCAAAGGATTCTGTGATGTCCATGTCCTCAGTGAACGGTTAGACTTCTGCTTACGACGCTTATTCCAGCTTCGCGCAAAAGCAGTCAGCTTCGTCGGACTCCCCCGATCGTGCCACGCTCAACAGCTTTTCGACCCAGAAAACGGTCACGGCCATCAATACGAGCACCGGCGCGGCTGAAACGCAGACACTGCGCGCGACGCCGCTCGCGGTTGCATGGGCGCCCCAGATGTTCGTGCAGGGCGACAAGAACAACGACGATGCCCTGTCGCTCGACGAATTCCAGGCTCAACTTTCGCGCGCCGGCGTAGGGGCCGACGACGCAAAGCAGCTTTTTAGCAGCTTCGACACGTCCGATGACGGTCAGGTATCGCTTACCGAGTTCGTGACGGGCGTGAGCAAGAGCATTTCGAGCGGAAGCCAGGTGTTCAACGATCTTCTGGATTCCTATACACGCGATGCAGACGGCAATCTGGATCAAACCAAAGCCGATAATTTCCTGAGTGCCGGCCTGAGCCTGGCCGAAACGTTCTGGAAAAATCTCGGCTAGCCACAAAACGCGCCGGCCGCATACCAACCTGGATCGCGCCGCAATAGACGTTGCGATGCCGTTCGAGCCGGCGCAGCCTTAAATGCAACCGTAAAATCATTGCCGACTAACGACGATCGCGCCTTGTTGTGCTTCAATGCAGATTCAAGCGCTTGTCAACGTCGGTAACTGGGCGAACGCGGGCCGACGGCGACGCACCACGCCGACCCGATAAGGCCGCACGGGTAGTTGCGGCCTCAAGGACGATGCGAGCGACTTCAGATTTTCAGCCGGGAGACCTTGGTGCCGGACAGCGACACATCGCCCATCAGCCCGGCGTTGGTCATCACAATGGCTTGAACCGGTGCGCTAGCCGTTGTCGTATCGATCTGGCCGTTTGCTCCAACCTTCAGCAGCGCAACCGACCCTTCGCCACCGACTGACCAGCCTTTCGAGTTGCGGAAGCTGTTAAGCGAATCATGGGTCATGAAAAGGAAGATGACAGCCTTGGATTGCGCACCTGCCTGCAAGCCGAATGAGCCCGCCGCGGTGCTGTAGTAGCCAACCGTTTTCCCGCCCACCCGCAAAGCGCCTTGACCGTATTCTCCCCCGGCGACGAACCCAGCCTTGATCACAGCCGGGAAGACAAGTACGCCATCCGCCTTGGCGACAAGTTCCTTTGAGCCTTTGACTGTCTCGTACAGCCTCGACAGTGTCGCGTTGACCTTCGCGTCGATTTCGTGACGCTTCGCTGCATTGGACTCTGCGGCAACGGCCTCAGTCATTGCCGCCGGGAATCGGGTCAGCGACAGTCCCGCAATGGCTAGCGTTGCAGCACCGGTCTTCAGAACAGAACGTCTGCGCATCATCACCTCCAACAAGGGTTACGGTCGAATTCGCTGCCTCCGGCAATCATCCGGCGTGGTGCAAGCAATCCATGCGTTGGCTATGTCGAGAGCATGACATGGTGGAACCGGCTCGTCATTTTTGGTCGGGAAACGAGTCACGCGAAGCTCGCTGGTTGACCGGCGGCTAGCGAGCTGCGCCGAACAGAACGGTCTTGTCACGGATTTCGGCGAACGACAGCTTCGGGTCGAGCGCAACGACCATGGATCGAGCTGGAACATTCAATTCTATTCGCTTCACAACGTTCGGCAACCCTCCCGTTGTTTCGAACGCAACACCCGCCTCGGTCGCCCTGCAGGCTTGCTCCGGATATGCAACGATAACCGTGCAACTCGCACTTGTCTGAAGACTCAAGACAACCCAACGGGGAGGGAAGATGAGAGAAAACGCCGAGACGCTATTCGTCGCTTCCGAGGACATGGCAACAGCGCTGAATCTACTGGAGAGCATTGAGATTGAGGTCGGTTTCGATAGCGATGACCCTGAGAGCATCGAGCAGGCGATCCTCGCCGTCGAGGAGGCGATCGATACTCGCCTGAAGGGCTATCGCGGCGACGCTCGTGTTGAATCGGCGATCCTTCGCGTCAAGTTCGACTTTAGGTGCGCAATCCTCGATCAAGCCGCGTCCGATGACGCCGATGGGGAGGCCGTTAGCAGCGTCCAGACCCTGCATTGATCGTTTCGAGCCGATGTCGCGTTTGCGGGAAGGCGAATGGGTCATGTCGACCCCGCCCTGATGCCGGTGCTCGGCTGGGTCGTCGGCCAACCCGCATTCGCGCCACGGGGGGATCATCTTGTTCACGTGATTGCGAGCGCCATCCTGACAAATCCGTCGAGCGACGATGTCAAGAAGGCGACGTAGCAGAGTGCGCCTGGTGGTATCGAGGAGGGGGGCGCCTGTTGACAAAGGCGGTGAGACGTTGAAGCGGCTGAGCTGTCGTGCTACCCGGCGACCGCAATGGCCAACGCCTCAATCCTGGTCCAAACGAATCCGGTGAACGCCATTCGCAAGAATTGCCGAAGCCTCTCGCACGGTCCTCTCGACGACCTCCTGGGCAGTCGGGATATCCTGAATCAACCCGGCGCTTTCGCCTGCAATTACGGCGGCGATGTCGAAATCCCCAGCCTCGCGGGCGTTCGCGTATTTCGCTGACTCCTCGTCGAGGTGACGCAGCAGCTCAATCTCCCGGCCATACCAGCGATCCAGATGCCCATTGCGGAGGCACCGTCCGGTGAACGGAGCGGGCCAAACGTTGCGACGGGAAACGTCGAATACGATGCTTCGCAAGGTGTCGTCGCCAGTCGCGGCGAGAATTCTCGCTTTCGCAGCATCTTTTCCTGCGGACTCCCGGGTTGCATAGAAGCGCGTACCCATCAGCACGCCTGACGCGCCAAGCGCTAGCGCGGCCGCGAGGCCCCGCCCGTCAGCAATGCCACCTGCAGCTACAACGGGAATCGTCGTGCCAAGCGCGTCGACGATTTCCGGCACGAGCGAAAACAGCCCACGCGAGGCTCCGTGACCACCGCCTTCCGTGCCCTGTGCAACGAGGATGTCCGCGCCCGCGGCGAATGCCTCCTTTGCATAGGCCAACGACTGAACCTGGCAGATGAGGATGGAGCCGGCTCCCTTGATCTTTGCCGCAAAGGGCGCCGGGTCCCCGAAGGAGAGCACGACCGCCAAGGGCTTGTGTTCCAGGGCAAGCTCAAGCAGATGCGGACTTTTCGCGAGGCTCCACGTAATGAAGCCAACACCGAAGCGCGTCCCGATGTGCCGTAGCGACTCCAGTTCCCGGCGTAGCCACACCTCATCTCCATACGCGCCGCCCAGAATCCCCAGCCCGCCGGCAGCGCTGACCGCCGCGGTTAGACGAGCGTTGGCAACGAGGTCCATTGGCGCCAGCAGAACGGGGTGTCGAATTCCCAGACGTTCTGTCACTGCGGTGGCGATTGACATATAGCACCCCACATCGATGAGGAAGCGGCTCCTGTCAATGGTGGAACATCGAAGCTTCAAGCGTCAAGGTCAGGCGACTAGCCGGCGCTACCCACTCGTTAGCCGTCCAGACACACGCGCAACGTCCGCGCGAGACTGGCCGCTTCACCCGGATCGGCGATGTTTGCGAAGCCCATCACAAGGCCGCGCGGCGAGCGCCGCGTGCGGCCGTTCGCGTACCAGATCGAAAGCGGCAGTACGGCCAGTCCCGCTTCGCGGGCGCGCGCAGCAACGGCGACGTCGTCGACCGGGCCATCAGGGCCTTCGGCGAACTGCGCCGCGAACTGGATTCCCCCTGGCGGCAATTCGACGATCAGCCGTTCGCCGAATGCCCGTTCCAGTGCGCGCACGATCAGTACGCGCCGCTCGGCGTATAACGCACGCATGCGCTTCAGATGCCGTGCAAAATGCCCCTGCTCGATGAAGTCCGCCAAAGCGGCCTGCAACAACGTTGGCGAACCAGCGTTCATGCTGCGAGCCACGCGCCCGACACGCTCGACGGCCCGCTCCGGCACCACCGCGTAGGCCAGCCGCAAGCCGGGAAACATCACCTTGCTGAATGTGCCGCAATAGATCACATGATCGTGCCGGTCGAGGCTCTTCAAAGCCGGCAACGGCCGGCCCAGATAGCGGAACTCACTGTCGTAGTCGTCTTCGACGATCCAGCTAGATGCCTGCTCAGCCCAGTCCAGCAGCGCCATACGACGGGCGAGCGACAACGTGTGTCCGAGCGGGCTCTGGTGCGACGGCGTGACCAGCGCGAAGCGCGCCTGCGCGGCCAGTTGTGTGCCGCGCTCGACGTCGATCCCTTCGTCATCGACCGGCACCGCGACAAGCTGTACGCCGGTTTCGGCCAGAAAACCGCGCGCGAGAAGATAGCCTGGGTCTTCGTACCAGACGCTGTCATTCGGGCGGGCGAGACTGCGCAACACGAGTTCGAGCGTTGCCCGGTAGCCGCTGGTGACGAACACCTGGTCCGGCAGGCAGGTTACGCCGCGCGACAGCCCGAGATACGTGGCGATGTGTTCGCGCAGCGGCCGGTAGCCGGCTGGATCCGGGTACGCGAGCATCGCGCGCTCGCCGCTGCGAGCGCGATGCGCAACGAGCCGGTTCCAAGCCTTGACCGGAAACGCGTCGAGCGCGGGCAGCCCCGGTTGCAACGGCCGGGGCTCTCCACTCATCGCGGCCGCAATGGCAAGCTGGCGCGGCGGAGGTTGAACGCCGCGCGATTCGCCTGATGTTTGAGGTGTGATGGCACGCTTGATACTTTGCGTCCCGTTCGAATCCTTCGCGCCTTGTGCACGCGAGCGCGTTACCGATGGCGGCAGCGAGGGCGATACGAACGTGCCGGCCGCACCACGCATCTGGAGGTAGCCCTCGTCGACCAGGATCGTATAGGCCAGCTCGACCGTGCCGCGCGCCGTGTTCAGCTGCGTGGCGAGGCTGCGCAGCGCGGGCACGCGATCGCCTGGACGCAGATGCCCTGCGGCGATCGCGGTTCTGAAGCGCGCGCAGATCTGCTGGTAGACCGGCAACTGCAGTTGCCGATCGATGTCGACGGTGAATGCGGTGGGCGGCGCGGTCATGAAGGTTTGCCGGCGAGCGGAGCGGAATCGGGATGTCCTGGTCCAATCGCCATTTCTTGGCACTTTTCGGTAGTTCATGATCTTCCCACAATAGCCTCACGCGATGCGATGGCGGCGTGTCCTTCACGCGATTCGACACCCGCCAGCCGCTCTTTCGCGTGTCGACTGACTCTCATCTGGAGAATGTGTCATGAAGATCGTCGTAATCGGTGGTTCCGGCCTGATCGGCTCGCGTGTCGTCACGCTGCTTCGCGAGGCGGGTCACGAAGCGCTCGCTGCGTCGCCGCGTAGCGGCGTGAACGCCGTGACGGGCGAGGGCTTGAGCAACGCGCTGGCGGGCGCGGACGTCGTCGTGGATGTGGCGAATGCGCCTTCGTGGGAGCCTCAGGCGGTGCTCGACTTCTTCCGTACCGCGACGCGCAACCTCGGCAAAGCCGAAGTGGCCGCAGGGGTACGCCATCACGTCGCGCTTTCCATCGTCGGCTGCGACCGCACACCGGAGAACGCGTATTTCGTCGCCAAGGTCGCGCAGGAAGAGGGGGTTGAAGCGGCGGGCGTGCCCTACACGATCGTGCGCGCGACCCAGTTCATGGAATTCATCGGCGCCATTGCGGATTTCGGCACCGAAGGCGGGACGGTGCGTGTTGGCGACGGACTGTTTCAGCCGATAGCCGCGGATGACGTCGCGGCGGCCCTCGCGCAGGTCGCGCTTGCCGCGCCGCTGAACGGCACGGTCGATATCGCGGGCCCGGACCGTGAACCGTTCGCCGGGATCGTCAGACGCTATTTGAAGTCGGTTGGCGACCCGCGCCCAGTGATGACGGATCAGGATGCGCTGTATTACGGCGGTCGCGTCGAGGAGCAGTCGCTAGTCCCGCTCGGCGACGCGCGAATTGGCCGTCTGAGTCTGGACCAGTGGCTGGCGCATAACCAGGGTTGATTTCGGGGCGATACAAAACCTGAATCAACATGTTCGCAACTGCCTTGGCCGGGACCGTCGAATCGACAGGCGTCGAAGCCAGGAGAATAAGCTTTGGGTGAAGCATGAGCACATCAAGAAAAGTTGTCGTCGTGACCGGCGCCTCACAAGGCATAGGCGCTGAAGTCGTCAAGGCGTTTCGCAAGCTTGACTATCGCATTGTCGCGACCGCACGCTCGATCAAGCCGTCGCACGACCCCGACATTTTGAGCGTCGCGGGCGATATCGGTGACCCGGCAACCGCCCAACGCGTGATTTCCGAGGGCATCGCCCGGTTTGGACGGATCGACACGCTGGTCAACAACGCTGGCATATACATCGGCAAACCGTTCACCGAACACACTGCCGAAGACTACGCTGCGGTGATGAACGTGAATATGGCGGGCTTCTATCACATTACACAACTCGCCATTGCTGAAATGGAGAGGCATTCTGGCGGCCATGTGGTCAGCGTGACCGCCAGCGTCGTCGATGCAGCGCACAGCGGCGTGTATTCGGTGCTGGCAGCGCTGACGAAAGGCGGTCTGAACGCGGCCACAAAGTCGCTGGCGATCGAGTATGCGAAGAAAGGGATACGCGTGAACGCAGTCGCACCGGGGATCATCAAGTCGCCGATGCACGCACCGCAAACCCATGAGGCACTGGGCGCCTTTCATCCACTGGGGCGCATGGGCGAGATGAGCGATATCGCCGATGCGATTCTCTTCCTTGATCGTGCACCGTTCATCACGGGCGAAATTCTGCACGTCGACGGCGGCCAGAGCGCAGGCCACTGAAGTCTACGGGCTCGCAAGCCGGTGCCGCTTTTCGATACGGCCTGCTGATCAATTGTCGTGACGCCGCCAAAGTCAGCCCAGTTCGCTCTCGCTCTCCGCGCGCAGCACTTCGACGAAAGTCTGCTGGACGGCCGTGCCGAGCCAGTCGGTGCGCACCGTATAGCCGACCTCGCGGCTTGCTCCCGGCAACGCCAGGTCCAGCGCGACCAACTCGCGCCCCGGGTAAGCGTCGCGAATCTGCGCGCGCGAGAGCAGCGTCAGGCAATCGCTTTCCATGAGCATGGCCAGCATCATGGCGAGCGAACTCGTTTCGAGCACCGGAGGCGGCTTGACCGGCAACTGCGCAAAGATCGAATCGATCACCGCGCGGCGCGGTACGTTGTGCTGCGGCATGACCCAGTCGTGGTCGGCGAGATCGGCCAGGGCAACGGTCTTGCGCCGCGCCAGCCGGTGCCCCTTGCGCACGGCTACCACATAGGGGTCCGCAAAGAGCTCCGTTTCCTGCACCGACCCCGCGAGGCGGGGCTCGCGCAGCCCGCCCACGATAATGTCGATCCCGCCGCCGCGCAGTTCGCGCAGCAATTGTGCGTGGGAGCTTTCTTCGACCGTGACGCGTGCGGCGGGGTAACGCTCGCGCAGCCTCTGGATGGCCCGTGCAACGAGGCGCGGCGGCAACAACGGCAAGACGCCAATCGCGACCTTGCCGGTCAGTTGCCCGCGGGCGTACGCCAGTTCGTCCACCGCCTGTGCGACTTCATAGAGCGCAAGGCTCAAACAGCGGGCGAACTCGATGCCCGCGGGGTTCGCCGACACGCTATGCACGCGCCGCCGGTAAAGCGCCACGCCGACGTTCTGCTCGATTTGCCGCGCGGCCCGATGCACCGCGGGCTGCGAGATCCCCAGTGACAGCGCGGCCTCGGCTGCCGAACCCGCTTCGGCGATCGCGATGTGGCAGCGGACCTGCGCGTCGGTCAGGCGGCGGCAGATCTTTGCTGCGTTCGCCCGCGGCTCATCGGTCAGGTTCATCACGGCGCGCTCCATCTGATCGAGCATGCGGCGCACGCGCCGCTGCACGATGAGGCCCTCGCCGGTCAACTCGCTGCCGCCGAAGCCGCGTTCGAACAGTTGACCGCCAAAGCTTGTCTCGAGCTTGTTGATCGCCATGCTGACCGCCGGCTGGGTGCGTCCTGCGCGCACTGCAGCCTGTCCGATTCCACCGGCTTCGCACACCGCATCGAACAGAAAAAGACGCCTTAAACGCGCCAGATCATCGTCCGATGAAGCCTGTCCGTCCGCCCCCATCGCGCCTCCCGATTCACCAATCCAAAACCCTTAGCTTAACGCAAATTTATGGGCTGGGCCTTACTTCCAATTGAGGTCTCGGACCCGATCGCGATTACAGTTACGTTCAATTCAGCAGGGCATTTCCAGTCAGGAGCACTTCATGTCCGTCGTCATCGACACGCACACGCACGCAATTTCCCCGGATAAACAACGCTATCCGCTCGCGCCGGTCGGCGGCCACCAGTCCGAGTGGTCGGCGAAGCGCCCAGTCAGCTTTGAAGGTCTGCTCGCATCGATGGACGAAGCGGGCATCGACCGCGCCGTGGTGGTGCAAGCGTCGACGGTCTACGGCAACGACAATAGTTATGTGGTCGAGGCGGTGCGCAGCCATCCGGACCGTTTCGCCGGCGTATTTTCGATCGACGTGCTGGCGAGCGACGCCGTCGCCCAGATGCAGCGCTGGCTCGACGCGGGTCTCTCCGGTCTGCGTCTTTTCACGACCGGCAGCACGATGCCGGGGCAGGCGGGGTGGCTGGACGACGAGCGCTCGTTCCCGGTTTGGGACTACGCGCAGCGTCACAACGTGTCGATTTGCCTGCAAATGACCGCGCAAGGCATTCCGGCGCTCCTGAACATGCTCGCGCGCTTTCCGGACATCCGCGTGCTGCTCGACCACCTCGCGCGCCCCGAACTCGCCGGGGGCCCGCCCTATGAAGCCGCCGCGCCGCTCTTCAGCCTCGCCTCGCATCACGGCGTGTACCTGAAGCTCACGAACCGCACGATCGCCGAAGCGGGCCGTGGCGCCTCCACGCCGGCCGCGTTTTTCCCGCGCGTGCTCGACGCATTCGGTGCGAACCGCATTGCGTGGGGATCGAATTTTCCGGCTGCGGAAGGCGCGCTGCCGGAGCTGCTCGCCCAAGCTCGCGAGAGCCTCTCCATGCTGCCCGCCGACGCGCAGGAGGCGATTTTCGGCGGCACGGCGCGAACCGTCTATCCGGCGCTCGCCGCCTGATTCGCCGATTTCGTTTGCAACAGGAATACCCGATCGTGAGCACTCCAACGCAACCGCTGGTCTTGAAGGCCGCACTGAAAACCTATCCGCATACGCGAGCGCTGAAAGCGGGCGAATTGACCGATCCGGCGGTCGACCTTCGTTTCGAGGACGTCGAGCCCATTCACCGCGCGTTCGCACCGATGGCGCGCCGCCAGGTGTTCGATGTCAGCGAATTGGCCATCGTCACCTATCTTCAGGCGAAAGCGTACGGCAAACCGGTTGTGCTGCTGCCCGCCGTGGTGGCCGCGCGTTTCCAGCAAGGCTGCCTCATTTACGATGCGCAGCGGGCCAAACCGGACATCGCCCAACTCGCAGGGAAGCGCATCGGTGTGCGTACCTATGCGCAGACCACGGGCATGTGGGTGCGCGCCATTCTCGGTGAAAGGTACGGCGTGCCGCTCGAGAAGATCGAATGGGTGACAATCGAGGGCGGGCATCTGGAAGAGTATGCTGATCCCGCCTTTGTGCGCCGCGCCGAAGCGGGCAAGCAGTTGTTGCCGATGCTTCGTGCGGGCGAGATCGACGCAGCGATCCTCGGCAACGATCTGCCGGAAGGACCGGAATTCAAGCCGCTGATCGACAACGCGGCGGCAGCCGACCTCGAGTGGTACGGGCGTCACCGCTATGTGCCGATCAATCACGTGGTCGTGGTGACGCGTGCGCTGGCGGAGTCGAACCCGCAAGCCGTTCGTGCGGTGTACGACCTGCTCAAGCGCGGCAAGGAATCGGTCGCCGCGGAAAACGCCGGGAAAGCCGACAAGCTGCTGTTCGGCTATGACGCACTGCGCGGGCCGCTCGAAGAAACCCTTGGGTTTTGCGAGCAGCAGGGGCTGCTGCCGCGCAAGCTGACCGTCGATGAAATATTTGCCGACAGTCTGGCCATTCTGGGCGACGCCGCGTACTAATGCGCCATTCGTCCGCTTCACGAGTTTTGAGCGAATCTGAATTCGCCGCAGTCTGTCAAGGAGACACCATGAGCCTGCCGGGCAAATCCACCGCCGCGAAAACGGGGGAATCCAGGGAACGTCGTCCGTTCTATCTCGACCTGTCGTTCCAGGTGCTGGCCGGTATGGCGCTGGGTGTGGCCACGGGGTACTTCTTCCCGAAGTTCGGCATCAATCTGCAACCCGTAGGCGACGCCTTTATCCGCATCATCCAGATGCTGATCGGCCCGATCATTTTCTGTACCGTATGCAGCGGCATTGCGGGCGTGAATGACTTCAAGAAGGTCGGCCGTGTTGCGATCAAGGCGCTCTTCTACTTCGAAGTGGTGACCTCGCTCGCACTGGTGCTGGGCCTCGTGGTCGTCAATGTGCTCAAGCCCGGCGTGGGCATGAATGTGGACTTGCACGGCATTCACTCGGCCGCTGTCGATACCTACGTTGCCAAGGCGCATCACGTCGTCACGACCAGCGAATTTCTGCTCAACGTGATTCCGCATACGGCGATCAGCGCGTTCGCCGGTGGCGACGTGCTGCAGGTGCTGTTCTTCTCGGTGCTGTTCGCGTTCGGGCTGGCCGCAATCGGCGAACGTGCGCAGCCCGCGCTGAATCTGATCGAGTCGGTGTCGGGCGCGCTCTTCTGGATCATCGGGCTGACGATGAAGATCGCGCCGCTCGCCGCGTTCGGTGCGATCGCATTCACGGTCAGCAAATTCGGATTCGGCACGCTGATCTCGCTCGGCAAACTCGTGCTCGAGTTCTATCTGACCTGTGCGCTGTTCATTCTGCTCATTCTCTGGCCGATCGCGAAGGTCAATGGCTTCAGCCTGCTGCGGCTGATGCGCTATATCGGCGCGGAGTTGCTGCTCGTGATCGGTACGAGTTCGTCGGAAACCGTGTTCCCGCAACTGATCGACAAGCTCGAACGCCTGGGCTGCGAGAAGTCGGTGGTCGGTCTGGTTCTGCCGACGGCATACACGTTCAATCACGACGGCACGTGCCTGTATTTCGCCGCCGCGGCGGTGTTCCTCGCGCAGGCTACCAATACGCCGATGAGCTGGCACGATCAGCTCGTCCTGCTCGCTGTGTTGCTGCTCACGTCGAAGGGGGCGGCAGGCGTGTCCGGTGCGGCCATTGCGGTGCTCGCAGCGACGCTTACCGCATCGAACACCATTCCGGTCGAATCCATCGCATTGATTCTCGGCATCCATAAGGCGCTTTCCAGCGGGTTTGTGTTCACCAACATCGTCGGCAATACCGTGGCGACTATCGTTGTCGCGAACTGGGAAAAAGCGCTGGACCGCGTCGCACTGCGCCGGGAACTGAAAACAGGCTTCAAACCCGTTGTCGCCTCGTCGGGACGCCTCAATCAGACCAGCAGCGGTCACGCAGGCAATTAGCCGCATGTGAGCGCGTGCGCTGGCGGAACCGGCGACCCGGTCCCGCCAGCGCGAAGTCACCGTCACGAAGGGTTGAAGTCATGTTATGTAGTTAGTTATACGAATCGTATGGGAGATCTCGCGTATCTCATGCGATGCAAAAAAATCACAATCTTGGAGACATACGATGAAAATAGCCGCGTGGAGAAGCGTTGGGGTTGGACTGTCACTGGCCGCCGGCGCGGTGCCCGCTTATGCACAGAGCAGTGTCCAGATTTATGGCACGGCAGACGGCGGCGTGCGTTACCAGACGAACGCGGTAAAGGGCGGTGGCACGGTGGTGACCATGAATTCGAACGGCTACTACAGTTCGAACAAACTCGGATTCCTGGGCACGGAAGACCTGGGTGACGGGTGGAATGCTCACTTCCGGCTGGAAAGCGGCTTCAACCTTGGCAATGGACAACTGGACAATACGACCAACACCTTGTTCAATCGCCAGTCCTATGTTGGCATCGGAAACAGAAAATACGGGTCGATCGACCTCGGGCGCCAGTACACGATTTCGCACGACATCATCAGCATTTACGACCCGTTCGGCTTTCACTACACGCCGATCCTGCCGCTGACCCAGGCGTCGGACGGCACGCGCAACAACAACGCCATCAAGTACAAGAACGACTTCGGGCCGCTGTTGTTCGAGGTAGACAATTCGTTTGGCGGCGTGGCGGGAAATTTCGCCAGCGGCGCAACGCGCTCGGTCGGCATGAGTTATAGCGCGGGCCCGGTTAGCGTGGGCGGCGTGTACGGACATCGCAGCATTCTGACCGGCACGGCTTATGTTCCGGACAGCTACTACATGGGCGGCGTGGCCTACAGCATCGGTCCGGTTCGGGTGTCGGGCGGCTTCATGTCCGAGGACCTGCAAAACCCCGCCGCACCGCACCAGGTGACAAACAACGCGTTCGGCGGTCTGTCCTGGACGATCTTGCCGAACCTGATTTTCGATGGCGGCTACTACCAGACCACCGTGTCGACCGACAAGGCGAGCCGCCGCGGCATTTCGATCATTTCGCTCGCCTATTTGCTCTCCAAGCGCACGACGCTTTACAGCGCAATCGACTACACGTCGTACAAGCATGCGGTGGTCAGCACCTTGAACCCGGCCGGCGCGTCGAGCCAGACCGCCGTGACCGTTGGCCTGGACGTGCTGTTCTAGCCGCAGTGACACAGCAGGGCGCGTGTAAGACACGCACGCGCCGAATTTCCCAGGAACCCATCATGATCATCGACATCCACGGCCACTACACGACCGCGCCCAAAGCGCTGGAAGCCTGGCGCAACAGGCAGATCGCGGCTATCGGTCAATCGTCGCGCGGCCCGAGTCCCTCCGAGCTGCATATCAGCGACGACGAACTGCGCGACTCGATCGAAACCAACCAGTTGCGACTGATGCGCGAACGCGGGCTCGATCTCACCGTGTTCAGCCCGCGCGCGAGCTTCATGGCGCATCACGTCGGCGACTTCGAGGTGTCGAGCACCTGGGCGGCGATCTGCAACGAGTTGTGCTATCGCGTGAGCGAGTTGTTTCCGCGGCATTTCATTCCCGCCGCGATGTTGCCGCAAAGTCCCGGTGTGGATACGGCGACATGCATTCCCGAACTCGTGAAATGTGTCGAGCAATACGGCAACGTCGCGATCAACCTGAACCCCGATCCTTCCGGCGGGCACTGGACGAGCCCGCCGCTCTCCGACCGCTACTGGTACCCCATCTACGAGAAGATGGTCGAGTACGACATTCCGGCCATGATTCACGTGAGCACGAGCTGCAACGCGTGTTTTCACACCACCGGTGCGCACTATCTCAACGCGGATACGACGGCATTCATGCAATGCCTGACGTCGGACCTGTTTCACGACTTTCCCACGCTGCGTTTCATCATTCCGCATGGCGGCGGTGCGGTGCCGTATCACTGGGGCCGTTTTCGCGGCCTCGCGCAGGAAATGAAAAAGCCGCCGCTGGAAGCGCATCTGCTCAACAACGTGTTTTTCGATACCTGTGTCTATCACCAGCCCGGAATCAATTTGCTAACCGAAGTGATTCCCGTCGACAACATCCTGTTCGCGAGTGAAATGATCGGTGCCGTGCGCGGCATCGACCCATACACGCAGCACTATTTCGACGACACGAAACGCTATATCGAAGCCGCCGACATGACACCCGATCAGCGCTTCAAGATTTACGAAGGCAATGCACGCCGTGTCTATCCGCGGCTGGACGCCGCTCTCACTGCCCAAGGACGTTGACCATGTATGAACCCGGAGTGGTGTATCGCAACATCACGCGTGCGGACAGCCGTGCCGCCGAGGCGCTTGGCGCGCTCGGCAGCGCCACGGTGCACGAAGCGATGGGCCGCAGCGGCCTGCTCAAGCCTTATATGCGGCCGATTTATCCCGGCGCGAGCGCGTCGGGCACCGCCGTCACCGTGCTGCTGCATCCCGGCGACAACTGGATGCTGCATGTGGCCGCCGAACAGATTCGGCCTGGCGACATCGTGGTGGCCGCGCTGAGTGCCGATTGTACGGACGGCTATTTTGGCGATCTGCTCGCCACCAGTTTCAAGGCGCGTGGCGCGCGCGGACTCGTCATCGATGCGGGCGTGCGCGATGTCAACGTGCTGACCGACATGCGCTTCCCGGTATGGAGCCGTGCGATCTCGTCGAAAGGCACGATCAAGGCCACGCTGGGTTCGGTCAATGTGCCGGTGGTTTGCGCGGGCGCGCTGGTCACGCCCGGCGATGTCGTCGTGGCGGATCACGACGGCGTGGTCGTGGTGCCGCAAGCCATGGCGGCGCAAACGCTCGAGAACGCAAGCAGGCGCGAGGCGAACGAAGGTCAGAAGCGCGCTCTGCTCGCCTCCGGTGTACTGGGACTCGACCTATACCAGATGCGCGAGCCGCTGGAAAAACTGGGGCTGCGCTACATCGACTGACCCGCACGGCCAGCAGGCGCAACAGATCCTCCCGCCGTGACGAACAAGAAAAAAGGAAGCAGGAACATGACTGGCCGACGCAAGTTTCTGAAAGAGGCAATCGTTACGGGCACGGCTGCCGTGCTGGCAAAGCCTGGCGCCAGCGCTGCGCAGTCCGCGGCAGACAAGGCCCCGGCGGTGGAGCGCCCGCACGCTGCGCTGGCCGCGGCCGAGACACTGGCGCCTTCGCTCGACGAAGCGCCCGCCGCCGATTCCGCGCACATCGGCAATCCGGGCTCGGATTTCATGGTGGATTTGCTGCGCATCGCCGGTATCGACTATGTGGCGGCCATGCCGGGATCGACCTTTCGCGGCATCCACGAGTCGATCGTCAACTACGCGGGCGACACGCATCCGCAATTGATCGTGTGTACGCACGAGGAGGCGTCCGCGGCGATCGCGCATGGTTACGCGAAAGTCGCGGGCAAGCCCATGGCGTGCCTCGTCCATAGCACGGTCGGGTTGCAGCACGCCTCGATGGCGATCTACAACGCGTGGTGCGACCGTGTGCCCATAATGGTGCTCGCGGGCAATATTGCCGACGCCACGAAGCGCCGCCCTGGCGTGGAGTGGTATCACACGGCGCAGGACCTTGGCGCGCTCGTGCGCGACTATACGAAGTGGGACGATTACCCCGTGTCGCTCCAGCACTACGCCGAGTCGTTCATGCGCGCTTACACGATGTCCGTCACGCCGCCGATGGAGCCCGTGTTGATCGTCGCCGATACCGAACTCCAGGAGCAGCCCATTGCCGATCCGCGCGATATGCGCGTACCGCCGCTGCGCGAAGCCACGCCACCCGTTGGCAGCCCGGATGCGCTCGCGGCGGCCGCGTCGCTCCTGTGCGGCGCGAAAGCGCCGGTCATCGTGGCCGATCGGGCGGTCAGAACGCAGGACGCGATGGACACGCTCGTCCAGATCGCCCAGGCGCTGAACGCACCCGTGATCGATCTGCTCGGGCGCATGAATTTCCCGACCAACCACTACCTCAATCATTCGTCGCATCAGGCGCGGCTGCTCGCTCAGGCGGACGTCATTCTTGCGCTGGAAGTCGCCGATGTCTGGGGATTGACGGCAACGGTGCCCGACACCATTAGCCGCCCCTCGAAGCCGCGCACGAAGGGCGACACCCAGGTCATCAGCATTTCCACGGCCTACCTGTACGGCAAGTCGAACATGCAGGACGCAGAGCGCTATTTCGCGGCCACGTTACCCATAGCCGGTGACGCGCAAGCGTCGTTGCCCGGATTGTTGCGCGCCGTCCTCGCTGCGATGACACCGGCGCAACGCAGCGCCGCCGCCGCACGCGAACAGCCACTGAAACTGGCGTTTGAAAAGATGCGCAATGATGCACGCGAGGCCGCGACGCGCGCATGGGATGGCAGCCCCATCAGCACCGCCCGGCTGTGTCAGGAGGTGTGGAATGTGATCCGGCATGAGGACTGGGCAATGGTCTCGCCGCCCAACCCGATCAGCATGTGGCCGCAACGGCTATGGGATTTCACGAAGACCTGGCAGTTCATCGGTTCCGGCGGCGGCTACGGCGTTGGCTATGGCGCACCCGCCGCCGTCGGCGCAGCGCTCGCGCATCGCGACGCTGGCCGTATCGCGGTCAATATCCAGACCGACGGCGATTTGATGGTGCTGCCGGGCGCCCTCTGGACGGCAGCGCATCATCGCCTTCCGTTGCTCACCGTGATGCACAACAATCGCGCCTGGCATCAGGAGACCATGCATATCCAGCGCATGGCGAGCCGCCGCGACAGGCATCCGGAAAGAGGGACCATCGGCACCGTGCTTCACGATCCGCCAATCGACTACGCCGCAATGGCGCGAAGCATGGGCATGTGGGCCGAGGGCCCGATATCGGAGCCCGCCGATCTCGGACCGGCACTCGCACGCGCGATGGAACAGGTCAAAAGCGGCAAGCCTGCACTCGTCGATGTGCTGACTCAACCCAGATAACCGAGGTGCCGATGAAAGTGCATGACCGTTCAACCGTGCGCGCGGCAATGACACTTGCAGCAGCGATTGGCTGCGCATGGCCGATTGCGTCGCGCGCCGATGCGAATGCCGAAATCGAGGCCGGGCGCGCGCTATACATGCAGAAGGGCTGCTACGAATGCCACGGCATGTTCGGGCAAGGCAGTATCACGACCGGACCTGCGCTGGCGCCGCATCCGATACCGCTGTCGGCCATGCAGGCTTATGTGCGCAATCCCAAAGGCCAGATGCCGGTCTTCAGCGCAAAGATTCTCTCCGATGACGATATTGCACGCATTCACGCGTATCTCGCGTCGGTGCCGCAGAATCCGCCTGCCGACAGCATTGCGTTATTGAGCAACGGAGCGTCTTTAGGAAGCCACCCCAGCAGCGAAGCATCGGTTGCCAAGCCGTCTGAGCGAGGCCCATCGATCTATGCAGCGAATTGTGCCGCGTGCCATGGCCAGAGCGGAGAGGGCGGAATCGGTCCTGCGCTGATCGGCATTTCGAGCCGCTTTCAAATATCGGATATCGAAGCGCGTATTCGGGAACCAACCGGCATCATGCCCACATTGTTTCCCGCGCCTCTCAATGCTGGAGATGTGCGGGAGGTCGCACGTTATGTGGCGTCCTTGAAGGGCTCGCAATAAGGTGCCCCGTATCGGGAATATGCGCGATCGGTCAGCACGTGGAACTGACCGTGTTTCCCACCGTTCGCGCATCGTGACCGCATTCACGATGCACATTAATTCGACATGCGAATTTTGTGCACAGATCAATCTATGACGACCCGGCGCGAAAACGTCGGCATTCTACGAATTTCGTTCAGCACCCAGATCGCACGGGACGAGAGCGGCCACTCGGCACGATGGATCAGCCACAAGGTATCGACGACTGGCGCGCCACATTCGATCACGCGAATGGCGCGTGCCTGTGCGAACGCTTCACGCGCGTGCCGGGGAATCACCGTAAATCCCAGTCCGCGCGCAACAGGTTCGAGGATCAACGAGATCTGGTTACTGAACCCATGCTGCGGCAGGCTCAGCACGCCCGGATTGGCGGGAAAGTGGCGGGCCAGGAGTCGTGTGGCCATGGCTTGTCCGTCCGGATGATCGATAAAGCCCAGCCGCTCGAGATCCGCCCAGCCTTTCACGTCCTCACCGGCAGGAACCACGAGCTCGAGCGGCTCCTCGGCGAAGGGTTCGGCGGCAAGGCGTGCGTCGTCGGGCCGGAGCGTGACGAGGCCGAGTTCGTATCGCTTGTCGAGCACCGCTTCGCGCGTTTCGGGATCGGGCGCGAACCGATGGCGGATCACGAGGCCCGGATGGGCCCGTTGCAAATCGAGCAGCAACGGATAAAGCGCCAGTCCCACGCTGCCCGGCGTGATGAGGCTGACTTCGCCGCTGTCGACCGTGGCGTCGGACAGCCGCGCCTGCAGACGCTTATGTGACGCTTCGACCTCGTTGTAGTAGTCGAGCAGCGCGGCCCCGGCCGGCATCAGTTCGAACTGGCGACCGCGCCGGATCAGCAGCGGTCCCAATTGTGCCTCGAGGTGCTGCACGTGCTGGCTGACGGCTGCCTGCGTCAGTCCCAGCTGGTTGGCGGCGCGCGTGAAGCCGCCCAGTTCCGCCACGCAAGCGAACGAGCGCAGCCATTGGGGGTTGAGCATAACGAATTCTTATCCAATCGATAAGAATGCATTAGAGCAGATTTTAGCGGACAGGGGCTACGCTTGTGGGATCGACGTTTCAGGAGCTTTGATCATGTCTCGACCCTATCCGCGCAGTTTTTCCCACATTGGTCTTTCCGTGACCGACCTCGACGCCGCCGTCCGCTTCTATACCGATGTGATGGGGTGGTATCTGATCATGCCGCCGACCACGATCACGGAGGACGACAGTGCGATCGGCGTGATGTGCACCGACGTGTTTGGTGCGGGCTGGGGTTCGTTCCGCATTGCGCACCTTTCGACGGGGGACCGTATCGGCGTGGAAATCTTCGAGTTCCGCAACGCGCAGAAGCCTGAGAACAACTTCGAGTACTGGAAGACGGGCGTCTTTCATTTCTGCGTTCAGGACCCGGATGTGGAGGGGCTGGCCGCAAAGATCGTCGCCGCCGGCGGCAAGCAGCGCATGCCGGTGCGCGAATATTTCCCGGGCGAGAAGCCCTACCGGATGGTCTACATGGAAGACCCGTTCGGCAACATCCTGGAAATCTACAGCCATAGCTACGAGTTGACCTACTCGGCCGGCGCCTACCAGCAATGACAGGGCCGGGCATGCATGGCGCGACGCAACGCGCGGAGCACCGGGCGTGGACCTGGCACACCAGCCCGGAGCCGCTGGGCCTGAAACTGGCGCGGGTTCCTGTGCCGGTTCCTGCGGCGGGCCAGGTCCTCGTGCGTAATGCTGCGATCGGGCTGAATCCGGTCGACTGGAAAGTGCTGGGCGGCGCGCTCGTGAACTGGCAGGCAGGCCACGTGCCGGGCGTCGATGGCGCTGGCGAAGTGGTGGCGCTCGGCGAGGGCGTCAGCGCTGACCGACTCGGCCAACGCGTGGCCTATCACACGAGTCTGCATCGCGACGGCAGCTTCGCGGAGCACACGCTGGTGGACGCGCGAGCGCTACTGTGTCTCCCCCATGCGCTCGACTTCGAAACGGCAGCGAGCTTCCCCTGTCCGGCGCTGACCGCCTGGCTCGCGATCGACAAGGTGCCGGTGAAGCCCGGGCAGCCGCTGCTCGTGAGCGGTGCAGGCGGCGCGGTCGGACAGTACGTGATTCAACTCGCCGCCGCGCGTGGCTTTGCCGTGACCGCCATGGCCAATGCTCGGCATCGGGACCGTCTGCTTGCGCTCGGGGCGAAAGATTGCGTCGACGGGACGCTACCCGATGGTGAAGCATGGACGGGTGGCCGGCGTTATTTCGCAGTCCTCGACACGGTCAGCGGCGATCACGCCACGCGTATGGCGGCCGCGCTGCGGGCCAACGGTCATCTGGTCTGCATCCAGGACCGCGTGCCGCAATGGCCGTGCGAGCCATTCGGTTTGACGTTGTCGATGCACGAAGTGGCGTTGGGTGCGCTGCACGTGCATGGCGACGACGGTGCATGGTTGCAGTTGCGGCGCGCGGGCGAACGGATGCTGGGTGAAGTGTCCGAGGGACGCATGCAGCCACAGGGTCGCGTCGTGCACAAGTTCGACGAGCTGGCCCAACTGCTCGATACGCTGAGGAACCGGAATTTCTCCGGTAAACCGGTGATCCGCGTGTCGTAGTCGCCATCACTCGACCGCAAGGAGAATTCGATGGATGTTCGAGTCACAGAAGTTCTGGCGCTGTACCACGCCCGTATGCAGCAAGAGCGCAGCCAGCCGCGAGTCGAAGCGCCCGGCGGGCGCGACGGTGGTCACGACCAGCGCATGCGGGCCGTTTCGCCGGAAGCCGGGCAACTGCTCAACATTCTCGTGAAGAGTCTTGCTGAACCCGTCATCCTCGAACTCGGCACCTCGTTCGGGTATTCCGGCATCTGGCTGGCCGAAGCGGCGCGCGCCAGCGGTGGCCGGCTCATCACGATGGAGCTGCACGACTACAAGTCGCACTACGCCCAGGACATGGCGGCGAAAGCGGGGCTCGCGGACTGGATCGACTTCCGGATCGGCGACGCCGTGCAGCTGATCGGCGAGCTTGCGGGTAAGGTCGACTTCGTGTTCGTGGACCTGTGGAAGGATCTCTACGTGCCTTGCCTCGAAGCGTTCTATCCGAAGCTCAATCCCGGCGCGATCGTCGTCGCGGACAACATGCTGCGCCCCGGGTCCGAGGACGTGCGCGCCTACGGGCAGGCAATTCGCGCGAAGCCCGGCATGCGCAGCGTGCTGCTGCCTGTGGGCACCGGCATGGAGGTCAGCCGCTACGAAGCCGGCTTCTGACGATAGCCGGCATGCCTCGATGTAGCGATCGGACCCGTTCTCCGCCGTTCCTAATTTCTTGCGAATTTGATTTGCATAATGCCGCAATCGGGCGTGGACCGCGCTCTCGGTATTAAGGCCTTTCCTATGCAAATCCTGCTTTCCGTGCCTCGTTGGACCAGCGTTCTGTTTCTGGCTTGTGCGTTGGCGGCGTGTTCGCACGAGCAAAAGAGCGCTCAGAAAAAAGTTCAGACGGTGTCCGTGGAAACGGTCAAAACCGTGCCTTTTGCGCAGTCTGCGTCGCTGCCAGGGCGTGCGACGTCGTTCCTGACCTCGCCGGTCACGCCTCAAGTGACCGGCGTGATCCAGAAGCGTCTGTTCACCGAAGGCAGCGTGGTGCACGAAGGCCAGGTGCTCTATCAGATCGATCCCGCGCCGTATCAGGCGACCTACGACGCCGACAAGGCCAACCTCGAAAAAGCGCAGGCGGCACTGCTGTCGGCCCGGCCGATCGCCGAGCGCGACCGCTCTCTGGCCGCCATCGACGCGATCAGCAAGGAAACGCTCGAAGACGCGGAAGCGACGCTCAAGCAGGACGAGGCGACGATCGACGAGGACAAGGCCGCGCTGGAAAGCGCGCGCATCAATCTCAACTACACGCGCGTGACGGCGCCCGTGACGGGCACGATCAGCGCGTCGACCTATACGCCCGGCGCGCTGGTGACGGCGGACCAGACCACGGCGCTGGCGACCATCTACGCCTACGACCCGATGTATCTCGACGTCACCGAGTCCAGTACGGACGTGCTCGCGCTGCGCAAAAAGCTCGCGAGCGGCGCCTACAAGACCGACGCGAACGGCAACGCCAAAGTCAGGATCACGCTGGAGGACGGCACCGCCTACGCACACGAAGGCACGCTGCAATTCGCGGGCGTGGGCGTCGATGAAACCACGGGCACCGTGACGTTGCGCGTGATCGTGCCGAATCCGGAAAAGCTGCTGTTGCCGGGCGAATATCTGCACGCCGTCATCGATCAGGGCATCAACGAAAACGCAATCCTCGTGCCGCAACAGGCGGTGGCCCACGATCAGCGCGGCAACGCGACGGCGCTGATCGTCGACGGCGAGAACAGGATCGAGCAGCGTACGCTGATGCTCGAGGGCACGGCGAACAACAACGAGTGGGTCGTGACGGGCGGCCTCGCGGCGGGCGAGCGCATCGTCGTCGCCGGGTCGCAGTTCGTGAGCGTCGGCGATACGGTGAAGGCGGTTGAGGCATCCGAATCCAGTCAGGAAGCCGCGGCCGACGCGGCGTCCACGCCCGTGGCGAACTGAGGAGCGAAAGCATGCGTATCGCTCATTTCTTTATCGATCGGCCGGTTTTTGCGTGGGTGCTCGCGATTCTGGTGTCGTTGGCCGGCGCGTTTGCGATCACGCAATTGCCGCTCGACCAGTATCCGGACATCGCCCCGCCGACCATCCAGATCACCGCGACCTATAACGGCGCGTCTGCGCAGACCAATCAGGATGCGGTCGTGCAGGTCATCGAACAGCAGATGGTCGGGCTCGACAATCTGATGTACATGTCCTCGTCAGCGAACTCCGAGGGCAATATCTCGATCAAGCTGACGTTCTCGGCGGGCACGAATCCGGACACCGCGCAGGTGCAGGTGCAGGACCAGCTCCAGTCGGCCAATGCGCTGCTGCCGGAAGAGGTGCAGGAAAGCGGCGTGACGGTGCGCAAGGCGTCGCCCGATACCTTCCTCGTCTTCAACCTCGTGTCCGAGGACGGCAAGATGAGCAAGGCGGCCATTGCCGACTACCTGTACAGCAACCTCGAAGAGCAGATCGAGCGCCTGCCGGGCGTCGGCCAGGCGCAGCAGTTCGGGTACGAATACGCGATGCGGATCTGGCTCGATCCGAACAAGCTGCAAAAGTACGCGCTGATGCCCTCCGACGTCGTCACGGCGATCGACGCGCAGAACACCGACGTGGCGGCGGGCGAAGTCGGCAATACGCCGGCGGTCAAGGGCCAGGAACTCGACGCGACGATCACGGCGCGCAGCCGCCTGACGACCGCACAGCAGTTCCGGGACATCGTGCTCAAGACCGGGACCAATGGCTCGCAGGTGCTGCTTGGCGACGTCGCGCGCGTCTCGCTCGGCCCGCAGGCCTACACGGTGGAAACCAACTTCAACAACAAGCCTGCTTCGGGTCTGGGTCTGCAACTCGCGCCGGGTGCGAACGAAGTGCAGGTCGACAAGGAAGTGCACGCCTTCCTGAGCAAGCGCGCAGCAAGCTTTCCGGCGGGGCTGAAGGTCGAATATCCCTACGAGATGGTGCCGTTCATCAAGACCTCCATCGAGGAAGTGGTGAAGACGCTCGCCGAGGCCATCGTGCTCGTGGTCGCGATCATGTTCCTGTTCCTGCAGAACCTGCGCACCACGCTGATTCCGGCCATTGCGGTGCCGGTCGTGCTGCTCGGCACCTTCGGCATCCTGGACGTGCTGGGTTATTCGATCAACATGCTGACGATGTTCGGCGTGGTGCTCGCGATCGGCCTGCTGGTGGACGACGCGATCGTCGTGGTCGAGAACGTCGAGCGCCTCATGACAGAAGAGCACCTCTCGCCGCGCGACGCGACGAAGAAGTCGATGACGGAAATCAGCAGCGCGCTGGTCGCCATTGCGATGGTGCTCTCCGCCGTGCTGTTGCCGATGGCGTTCTTCGGCGGCTCGACCGGCATCATTTATCGTCAGTTTTCGGTGTCCGTGGTTTCGGCGATGGCGCTTTCCGTGGTGGTGGCGTTGACGTTCACGCCCGCGCTGTGCGCAACGATTCTGAAAGACGGGCACGAGAAGCCCAAGGGCCGGTTCTTCAGCAGCTTCAATCGCGGCTTCGACGCCTCGACGAGCAAGTACCGCCGCGCCGTCGACAAGATGCTCCACCATCGCAAGCCCGCGATTATCGTCTACGCGTTGCTCGTTGTGGGCGCTGGGCTGCTGTTCGTGCGGTTGCCGACGTCGTTTCTGCCGACCGAGGATCAAGGCGTGCTGATGGTGACGGTGACCGCGCCCGTTGGCGCAACGCGCGAGCGCACTGAAGCGACGATGGCGAAAGTCGAAGACTATCTGCTCAAACAGCCGGCCGTGTCCGAGGTGTTCAACGTCGCCGGTTACGCGGTCGGCAGTAACGGCCAGAACGTCGGCATGATGTGGGTGAAGCTCAAGGACTGGAGCCAGCGCACAGCGGTCAACGACACGGCGCAGGGCTTCGTCGCCAAGGCTTCGCGCGATCTGTCGCAGCAGATTCGCGACGCCAAGGTGTTCGTGCTGCAACCGCCGACGGTGCGCGGGCTGGGTATCAGTTCGGGCTTCGATATGCAGCTCGTCGATGAAGGCGGTCTTGGTCACACGGCGCTGGCCGCCGCGCGCGACAAGCTCATCAGGATGGCGAATCAAAGCGGCGTTGTGCGTCAGGTGCGCTTCAACGGTCTGGCCGACACGCCGCAACTGTCGCTCGACATCGACGACCACAAGGCGAGCGCAATGGGACTCACGCTCAGCGACGTCAACACGACGATCGAAGACGCGCTGGGTGGCGAATATGTCGACGAATTCCTCGATAACCAGCGCATCAAGAAGGTCTACGTGCAGGGCGACGCGCCTTTTCGCATGACGCCGGAGTCGCTGGAACAATGGTACGTGCGCAATGCGTCGGGCACGATGGTGCCGTTCTCCGCGTTCGCGACTTCGCACTGGACCTTCGGGCCGCCCGAACTCGACCGCTACAACGCCGAATCGTCGTTCGAGATTGTCGGCGATCCGGCGCCCGGCGTGAGTTCCGGTCAGGCGATGAAAACCATGGCGGATCTCGTGGCCAAACTGCCCAAGGGTATCTCGTTCGCGTGGACGGGGCTGTCGTATCAGGAGCAGTTGTCAGGCGGGCAGGCGCCGTATCTTTACGCGGTTTCCGTGCTGTTCGTATTCCTGTGTCTCGCAGCGCTCTATGAAAGCTGGTCGGTGCCGCTGGCCGTGCTGCTGATCGTGCCGCTCGGGCTGTTTGGCGCGGCGCTCGGCACGACGCTGCGCGGTCTGTCCAACGATGTTTACTTCCAGGTGGGGCTGCTCGTGACGGTGGGCCTGTCGTCGAAAAACGCGATTCTGATCGTTGAATTCGCCACGATGCTCGAAAAGCAGGGCGCCAGCACGCTCAAGGCCGTCGAGCAGGCGGTCGCATTGCGGATTCGGCCGATCATCATGACCTCGCTGGCGTTTCTGCTCGGCGTCGCGCCGCTGGTCGTGGCGACCGGTGCGGGCGCGGCCGCGCGCCAGTCGATCGGCACGGGTGTGTTCGGCGGGACACTGGTTGGCACGGTACTCGCCATTTTCTTCACGCCGCTGTCGTATTTCATGGTGCGCAAGCTGAGCGGCAAGGGCGGCTCGCCAGGCGGCCGCGGTGGTCCGGGTGGTCGTGGCGGGGCCGGTGCGCCCGAAGGCGATTCGGGTTCGACGGGCGCGCAAGCTCAGGCGGGCGTCCCGGAGCACGCTGCGCAGGAAACCGCAGAGAGCGAGGCATATGCGTTGTCGGTGAACGGAGGTGAGGCATGAAGCGCGCAGTCCACTGGATGCTGGCCGGCGCGGCCGCCGCGGCGCTGAGCGCGTGTATCGACCTCTCGCCCTCGTATCAGCGGCCCGCCGCGCCGGTCGCGGCGGCGTGGCCGGAGGCAGCCTCTGCGCCAGCGTCCGGCACGGCCGCTGCCGATATCGGCTGGCGTACGTTCTTCGTCGATCCGCGCCTGCAACGCACGATCGCGCTCGCGCTGACGAACAACCGCGACCTGCGTATCGCAATTCTCGACATCGAAAAGGAGCGCGCGGAGTACCGGATCGAGCGGGCTTCGCTGTTTCCGGAAATCGACCTTGGCGGCTCCGAAGACGCTGGTCGCACGCCCACCTCCGTGAGCCGGGCGCAATCCGGCGAGTCGGCCACGACGAGCGGCGCGACGGGCAAGACCTCACATATCTACAGCGCGAGTCTGGGCTTTACCTCGTACGAACTCGATCTGTTCGGACGCGTGCGCAATCTGAGCAAGGCAGCGTTGGAGACCTACCTCTCGTCGATCGAAACACGCCGCAGCACGCAGATCAGCCTGGTTTCGGATGTGGCGAGCGACTGGCTGACGCTGGCCTCGGACAAACGCCTGCTGGTGATCGCACAGGAAACCTTGACGAGCCAGCAGCGCACGTTCGATCTGGTGGATCGCGAGCATGCACTCGGTGCGGCGAGCGCGCTCGACGTCGAGCAGGCGCAGGCGAGTCTGCAATCCGCGCGCAACTCAGTCGCGCAGGCGCAGACCACGGCGGCACAGTCGCGCAACGCGCTCGAACTCGTCGTGGGCGCACGTGTGCCGGACGCCGATCTGCCGGATGCGCAGGTCGATCCGGTCTCCAGCATCTCGACAATTCCCGCGGGCATTCCATCGTCCGTGCTGCAGCGTCGCCCCGACGTGCTGGCTGCCGAACACACGTTGAAGGCCGATAACGCCGACATTGGCGCCGCGCGTGCCAACTTTTTCCCGACCATCAGCCTGACTGCCGCGCTGGGTTTCGAAAGTCCCGCTCTGGCGCAGCTTTTCACGGGCGGCAATCGCAGCTGGTCGTTCGAGCCTTCGGCGGTCATTCCAATCTTCAATGCCGGCGAGAATCGCGCCACGCTCGACGCCGCCAAGGTGACCGTGAAAATCGATATCGCGACCTACGAGAAGACGATTCAAACCGCCTTCGAGGAAGTGGCGAACGCGCTGGCCACGCGCGAGACCATCGACGAACAGCTCGACGCCCAGACGCGCACAGTGAAGGCCGATCAGCACGCCTACGACCTGACGATGGCGCTTTACCAGCAGGGCGGCGACAGCCTGATCGACGCGCTGACGCAACAGCGCTTGCTGTATTCTGCGCAGCAATCGCTGGTTGCCACGCAGCTTTCGGCGCAAACCAGTCTCATCACGCTTTACGCGGCGTTGGGCGGTGGTCTCGATCCCGCGGATTCCGGTGACGCGACGGCCGCTGCGGGCCAGCACTAAGGAGCATGAAGACGCACTGAGTGGCGTCTGCCGAGGTAGATATGATGTCCGGACGTTTCCAGAAAGAACGGTGGGGTAGCAAGGTCATGCGCCAGGAGTCGATGTCATGCCGCAAGCACTGACACGCGTGATGCGCGCGATTCGCCGGGCGAGCCTCACCGGCAAGCTGTTTGCCGCCATGCTCGTCGTCAACGTGCTCGTGATCGGCGCGATGACGGTGGGCGCGCGGCTGAGCTTCGAGCGCGGCTTCCTCGGCTATCTCGAACAGCAGGAAATCAAGCGGCTCGAGTCGAGTGTCGGACCGCTGGCCACGGCGTATCGCGACCACGGCAGCTGGGATTTTCTGCTGCAGAATCGCAGCCTCTGGCACGAGATCATGCGGCCGTATGCGCCGGCATCGTATCCGGTTTCGAGTCGCGCGCCACTGCCGCGCCTTCCGGTGTCGTCGCTGATCGGCACCAACACGCGTTTTACCCTGCTCGATGCGAACGGCGCGTATGTGTTCGGCAATCCGGCCTTCGCGGCGGCTTCGCCGCGCCGTCCCATCGTCGTCAATGGCAAGACCGTTGGCTGGCTGCTGATGGTGCCGTTCGAGCGCGCCACGGAAGCGGGCGACCTGCGCTTCCAGAAGACGCAGCGCGAGTCGAGCTGGATCATCACGATTGTGGCCACGCTGCTGGCGGTGCTCACGACCTTGTGGATGGCGCGCGCACTCGCGTCGCCGCTGCGCCGCATCGCGAACGCGACGCACACGCTTGCGGGCGGCGATCTTAGCGCGCGCGTGCCGACGGTCTCCAGTGGCGACATCGGCCAGCTCGAGCACGATTTCAATCATCTTGCGCAAACGCTGGAAAGCACCGAGCGCATGCGCTCCGCGCTGGTCGCCGATATCTCGCACGAACTGCGTACGCCGCTCGCGGTAATGAGCGGCGAGATCGAAGCGATCGAAGTGGGCGTGCGGCCCGTGAGCGTGGAGGCCGTGCGATCACTCGGCGGAGAGGTCAAGCGCCTGAGCCGCCTCGTGGACGACCTCTACGATCTTTCGCTCGCCGATGTCGGCGCGCTGCGCTATCACCACGAGCGGATCGACGTGTGCGAAACGCTGAGATCGGTGTTGCGCCGTAGCGCACGGCGGCTCGACGATGCGGGTCTCGTCCTGCGCACCGATCTGCCGGATGCGCCGTTGTGGGTGCGCGGCGACGAGCGGCGGCTGCAGCAGGTCTTCACCAATATTCTCGAAAACGCGGTGCGCTATGTCGATGCGGGCGCCTTCGTCTACGTGACAGCCCGCGAAGATGCACACACGGTGCGTATCGATTTCGACGACAGCGGCGCGGGCGTACCCGATGCGACGCTGCCGTCGCTCTTCGAGCGTTTCTATCGCGTCGAGGCGTCGCGTAGCCGCGCGACCGGCGGCGCGGGTCTCGGCCTGCCGATCTGCCGCGGCATTGTCGAGGCGCACAACGGCCGTATCGAAGCCGCGCACGCGCCGCTGGGCGGCTTGCGCATTGCCATCGAATTACCGCGCCTGAAGGACAGCATCAGGAACCGACTTGATCATGAGTAACGAAACGCCAATCGACATTCTCATCGTCGAAGATGAGCCGAAGCTCGCGAGTGTGATGGCGGATTTTTTGCAGGCGGCCGGCTTCACGACGCGTTGCGTGAGCGACGGGCGCGCGGTGGCGAACGAAGTGGCGCGGCAGATGCCGGGTCTGATCGTGCTGGACCTGATGCTGCCCGGCCGCGACGGGCGCGATATCTGCCGTGATTTGCGGACCTATAGTGACGTGCCGATCATCATGGTGACGGCGCAGGTCGAAGAGGTCGATCGTTTGATCGGCCTCGAACTCGGCGCGGACGACTATATCTGCAAGCCCTTCAGCTTGCTCGAACTGGTCGCGCGCGTGAAGGCGATCCTGCGCCGCGCGCGCTTCGAACGCTTTCCCGAGAGCGCGCCGCTCACGCTCGACGAAGAACGTTTTCAGGCGACGTTTCGCGGCGTGGCGATCGAATTCACGCCGATCGAATTCCGGCTGCTCAAGACGCTCGCGGGGCGGCCAGGCCGGGTGTTTTCGCGCGACGTGCTGATGGACCGGCTTTATCCGGACGGCCGCATCGTAGAGGATCGAACGATCGACAGCCACGTCAAGAAGATCCGCCGCAAGTTCGAGGCGGTTGCGCCTGGCGAGGACGTGATCCAGTCCGTGTACGGTGCGGGTTTTCGCCTGGCGTTATAGCGTGCTCGCGCACCGGCCAATCGTGCGGAAAGGAGCGCAGCCGAAGTTCGCCGGATTTCTTCTCACTCGGACTCGACTACCGCAGTGCGCACTACACCCAGGTTGCGTGCATGAAATTTCCATGATAATTTTTCATGAAATTAAGCATGATAAATTTCACGTACGCGCCCCATGTTCGCCGAATCGACCCGCCATATCGAAAGCTATTACGCACGTCACTACGCCGAAAGCGGCGCGCTGCCCGAGCACCCCGTGCTGGCGGGCGACTACAGTGCGGACGTCCTGATCATCGGCGCGGGCTTCAGCGGGCTGCACACGGCGTTGCGTCTGGCGCTGGCCGGGCGGCGCGTGGCGCTCGTCGAGGCGAGCCGTGTGGCGTGGGGCGCCTCGGGGCGCAACGGCGGTCAGGCGCTGCTCGGCTGGTCATGCGACATGCCCCCGTTCGAACAGGCGCTGGGCTTGGCGGGCGCGCGCGAGTTGTGGGAGAGCATGCGCTGGGCCGCCGCCGAAGTGCGCGAGTTGCCCGCGCGGCACGGCTTCGACATCGACTACCGGCCAGGCAGCCTGTGGGCGGCAGTCCGGCGCTCGCGTGTCGCGATGCTGGAAGCCGCGCGCGACGAGGCTGCGCAAAAGTGGGGTTACGAGCGCCTGCGGTTCATACCTGAAGCGGAGATGCCGGAGTGGATCGGCAGCCGCCGTTATCGCGCGGCGCTCTACGATCCCGTGGCGGGGCATCTCGATCCGCTCAAGCTTGCGCGTGGCCTCGCGGACGCCATCGAGCGCGCGGGCGGCGCCATCTTCGAGCAAAGCCGTGTGCTCGCGTATCGCGAAACGCCGAGCGGCTATGTGGCGACCACACGGGAAGGCACGGTGCGCGCCGGCACGCTGGTGCTCGCCTGCAACGCCTACATCGACCGGCTCGATAGCGATCTCGCGGGGCGCGTGCTGCCCGTGGGCACCTGGCAGGTCGCCACGCGCAGGCTCGATCCTGAGCTTGCTCGCTTGCTGCTACCGCGCAACAGTTGCGTGATCGACAATCAGTTCGTGCCGGACTACTTTCGGCTGAGCCCGGACCATCGCCTGCTTTTTGGCGGTGCGTGCACCTACCTTGGCGGCATCCCGAAGGACATTGGTGCGGCGATCCGCCCGAGCCTCGAGCGCGCGTTCCCGCAGTTGCGCGGCGTCGAATTCGACTACGCGTGGGGTGGTCATATCGACATCAGCATTCGCCGCACGCCCGACGTTGGTCACGCACGCAATCGCTACTGGCTGCAGGGCTTTTCCGGGCACGGCATCCTGCCGACGCTCGCGGCGGCGCGCGCCGTTGCCGACGCCATCCTCGGCGAGCCGCGCTTGCTTTCGCTCTATGAGCGCATTCATAATCCGCGTTTTCCGGGCGGCGAGCGCTTCGCCGCGCCGCTCGAAGCGCTCGGCAAGTTGTGGTACCGCCTGCGCGACGTCGTGTGACAGAGAGAAACGCATGGACCGGCAGGACGAAATAGAAGGCCTCGCGATCCTCATTCGCGATCTGCGCAAACACAAGAAGGTGACGCTCACCGATCTCGCACGAAAAATCGGCCGTTCGGTGGGCTTTCTTTCGCAGGTCGAACGCGGTCTCTCGCGGCCCACGGTGGCGGATCTCACCGCTATCGGCGAGGCGCTGCAAACGCCTACTACGTACTTCTACAGCGTGAGCATGCCGCGCGAGCTGCCGTGGGTCACGAGGCCAGGCGAGCGGCGCACGCTCTACTATGGCGGCGGCATTACGGACGTGCTTGTTTCGCCCAGCATGTCGTCGGGTTTCTCGATGCTGGAGAGCCGGCTCGACCCCGGCGCGACAAGCGGCGAGCGCCCCGTGGACGACAGCGACGAGCAGGGCGGCTTCGTGCTCGAAGGCGAGCTGACGATCTGGCTGGAGGACAACGAAGACCCCGTGACGCTGCGGGCCAACGACAGCTTTCAGCTGCCGGCGCGCTGCCGTTTCCGTTATGCCAATCTCGCCGATGCGCCCGCGCGCGTGCTATGGGTTTTCACCTGAGCGGCGACTCGATAGATAATCAGCATGACTGAGCAATATATCGATTGATTATGCCGTAAAGTTACGCGTTGACGACACGCTGGGCGAAAGGCGTTTATGCTGCCTGACGTTGCGCAATTGAAAGACAGGATGCGATTCGGCCGGGTGCCCGGAACCTTGCTGGCGGCGTTCCCGCAGGGGAAGTATGACCGGCGGCTGCTCCGGCGAGGCATTTTTTTCTGACCTGGTCAAAATCGGAAATATCGCTGATTTTCGTTATCCGCCAACGACCATCTGCACGAATCGTTCCTGTATAAACCCGCTTAAAACCGCCGTAATGTCGTTTTTGTGCATTTTTGCCAATTTTTAACGTAATTTTGTCTACACAGTGACTCCGCGTTGTGCTATTGATTCGGCTTTCGCCCTCATGCGCGGCAACCGCAAAACACGTGCCGGGCGGGCGATCGAGGCGTTTCCATATGCAACGCGATTTGCCTGTTTTGCCCGCGTGAGGTAGGGTATGCAGGTTTTCTCAACTCAACACAGGTAGCAGATGAACAAACAGGAACTCATTGACGCAGTCGCCGCTAGCACGGGCGAGACCAAGGCAGCCACGGGCGCCGCCATCGACGCGATTCTCGACGTCGTCACGCGTGCGGTCACCTCGGGTGACTCCGTGCAACTCGTCGGCTTCGGCTCGTTCTCGACTGGCCAGCGTGCCGCCCGCGTGGGCCGCAACCCGGCCACGGGCGCGGAGATCCAGATTGCCGCTGCCAAGACGGTGAAGTTCACCGCCGGCAAGGCATTCAAGGACGCTGTCAACGCGTCGTGATGCCAGGTCCGCCGTCATGGCGGATACGCGCGCTGCTGGCTCCGCTGGCTCATTGGCTGGTGCGCGGCGCAGTATCACGCCAGGGCGGTGGCACGCGCTTGGGCACGTGGCGTCACGCCGCTCGCCCGAGTGTGTGAGACGAGGGCGCAAGGCCTTCGGCAAGCCGGCATGCTCACATGCCGGCCGCTTTTTCTTCCCCGATTCTCCTACGGTGTCCGAAGCGTTTCTCACGCCTCGTGTGTCGAAGCTCACGCATCGCGCGCTGCGTCGGCTTCCATCGACGTGCGGCTCATTTCGTTGCGGCGGCGCTTGGCCTCGTACATCGCCGTATCGGCTTCACGCAGCATCGCTTCCACGCTTTCGCCTTCCTCGCAACTCGCAAAACCCATTGAAAAGCTCAGTTTCGGTCCGCCGTAAAACTGGTTGTTCAACTCCACGAGTTTAGTGATGCTGTCCACCACGGTTTCCGCATCGCGCGCGTCGGCGCCGGGCATCAGCACGGCAAATTCGTCGCCGCCAATGCGCGCGGCCTGATACGGCTTCTGAATCGCTTTCGCGAGCACTTCGCCCGCTCGGCGCAGCAACGCGTCGCCGGCCGCGTGGCCAAGCTGGTCGTTCACCGTCTTCAGGTTGTCCATGTCGACGACGATCGCGCTTACCGGGAACGGCCCCTTGCGATGCAAACGATTGAGTTCGTCCACATAGAACGAGCGGTTCTTGAGCTTCGTGAGCACGTCGTGCTTGCCGAGGAATTCGAGGTAGGCCTCGGCTTTCTTGCGCGCCGTGATGTCGGTGAGCGCGAGCAGCACGAGGTCCCATTGCGCCTCGTGGCCCGGAAACACCGAAAACTGCAGGTGCACGTTGACTTCGCTGCCGTCGAGCGCGTAGTTCACCACCTCGCGCTGCTGGAACAGCCGGCCTTCCCATAGATCGAGCAATTGCTCGCGGAAATGCGGGCGCATTTCGTCGCGGAACACCTCGGGCAGGCGCGCGAGCAGCGTGGCTTTGTCCGGCGCCCGAAACATGCCCAGCGTGTAGTGATTCACATCGAGCACCTCGATCTCGCTCATGCAGCGCTCGACGAATTCGGGGTGGACGTCGGTGAAGGTGCGGAAGTCGATGATGCCCTGTTCGCGAACTTCATTGAGCAGTTCGCGAATGGCGGAGAAGTTTTCGACCCACAGCGAAACCGGCGCGTGCTCGAAAATGCCGAGCGCGTATTGCTCGCTCGCGGCCGCGCGATGACGGGCTTCTTCGAGCGCCGAGACGTCTTCGATGGCCACGAGCACGCGGCTCCAGTCGGCTTCGTGGCCCGGCAGGATCACGCCGCGCAACAGGATGTCCATGCGCCGGCCGCGTAGCGTGTAGTTCACGCTCTTGCTCTCGAACGTGCTGTGGCCTTCCCACATCTGCTCGAGTTCGCCCACGTGCGCCTGGAACATGTCGTCGCGCAGCACCTGCGCCAGGTGCGCGGCGAGTTCTTCATAGTCGCGCGCGCCGTAAAGATCGAGCGTATGGCGGTTGACCTTGAGCACACGGATGCAGGCCGAGCATTCGGCCACGCGGCGCGGATCGTCTTCGAGGAAACTGCGCAGGTTGGTCACGCCTTGCGCGCGCCAGCGATCGAAGAGCGCACGCAACTGGCTATAGTCTTCGAGCCACAAGGAGGTGGGCGTCACGTCGAAGAAGTCGAGCAGATCGACGCCCATGTTGGCAAAACTGGCTGCGGTGGCCGGGGTGCCTTGTTGCATGTCGGTTGGATGTAAGGGAGCAGGGCGCGGCGGGCTGCGCCGCACGAATAACCGAATCCTGGCACACCTTGGGGCCCGGGTGGGCATCAGCGCTGCAGATGTTACGTTGCTGCGGCGTCGGTTGTGTCCGATTCGTTGTCCAGTAAGCCAACATGCATAACGGCCGGCGCGGGCGAAAACTTGAGGGGATCGCTGCGCGCGCCAATGTGTTTCGCATCTCAAGGCCGGCGCGCTTAATCGGACGTTTCGATCGAATCGACGCGATCCGGGTAGAACGCAAGGTGATCCTTGATCGCCGACACCGCTTCATGCGGTGTTTCATAGGTCCATATCGCGTTCACGGCTCGCGCGCCGCCTGGCGTGATCGAGTAGTACGAAGCCTCGCCCTTGTATGGGCACCAGCTTTTATGTTCCGTGCGCGAGAGCAGCGACATGTCGGCGTCCTCTCGCGGTATGTAAAACACCGCCGGATAGCTCGCCTCGCGCAGCGTGAGCGCGCGGCGCGTGTCGGCCACTACGCGCCCGCCTGCTTTCACCACCACGCGCGTGCGCGCCGGTTCGACCGTGATCGGATGATCGGGGCCGGGAATCTTGACGGTCCGTGTGTCCATGACTGGGTTCCTCGCGCAAGGTGTGGAACGGGGGGAAGGGTTGAAGAGGCCGGCGTTTAGCCGAATACATGATATGCAATTGCAGATTAACTGGTAGGGGAAAGCGCTGCAGGCTGTTTCAATGAGGGCGCGACTGAATTCGACGCACGGGCGGCGGTAGTCACGCGATTGCGCCGTAAGCCTGAGCGCTTCAAGTCACCAGCCGCGCCTTTATTTACCCGCAGCAGGATCACTGATGAGCCTCGATATTTTCTGGTTCTTGCCGACTTCCGGCGACACCCGCTACCTCGGCAAATCCGATTTCGGCCGTGCGCCGACCAACGCCTATATGCGCCAGATTGCCGTTACCGCCGAAGAACTCGGCTACGACGGTCTCCTTATTCCCACCGGCAGCAGTTGCCTCGACCCGTGGGTGACAGCGGCGAGCCTTGCGCCCGTCACGCAGCGCATCAAGCTGCTCGTCGCGCTGCGCACGTCGCTTGGCGGTCCCACCGCTTCGGCGCGCCAGGCGGCCACGCTCGACCAGGCGCTGAACGGCCGTTTGCTGCTCAACGTCGTGCCGGGCGGCGACGCCACCGAACTCGGGGCAGACGGCGTGTTCCTCGGGCATGACGAGCGCTACGAAGCCGCCGACGAATTCCTCACGATCTGGCGCGACCTGCTGCGCGGCGAGACGGTGAACTTCGAGGGCAAGCATGTGCGCGTGCAGGGCGCGCAGAACTTTCACGCGCCGGTCCAGACGCCGCATCCGCCGCTGTATTTCGGCGGCTCGTCGCCGGCGGCGCACGAACTGGCGGCAAAGCATGTGGATGCTTATCTCACGTGGGGCGAACCGCCCGAGGCCGTGGCGCAGAAGTTCGCCGATATCCGCGCGCGGGCGGCGCGCCACGGGCGCACGCTCAAGCTGGGCGTGCGCCTGCACGTGATCGTGCGCGAGACCAACGACGAGGCTTGGGCCGCCGCTGAGCGCCTCATCAGCAAGCTCGACGACGACGATATCCGCCGCGCCCAGGAAAACTACGCGCGCATGGATTCGGTGGGGCAGCGCCGCATGGCCGAGCTGCACGGCGGCAGCCGCGACAAGCTCGAGATCAGCCCGAACCTGTGGGCCGGCGTGGGCCTCGTGCGCGGCGGCGCGGGTACGGCGCTGGTGGGCGACCCGCAAACCGTGGCGGCGCGCCTGAAGGAATACGTGGACGCCGGCGCGGACAGCTTCGTGCTCTCCGGCTATCCGCACCTCGAGGAGTCGATCCGCTTTGCCGAACTGGTGTTCCCGCTGCTGCCGGGCAAGAAACCGGTGACGTTACGCGATCAGGCCTTGACCGGCGGCGCGTTCGACGTGCGCGCGCGCTAGCGGGCGCGGGAAGCCGCGTGCGTGAGGGCCGCCGTGCGCGGCGACCGGTTCGCATACCGGAGGCTCACCGGCCAATTATTCGTGTGAGCGATAATTCGGTTTTATTCGTGTGAGTGATATTGGCGAAATATTCCCCACAGGCATACAATCGGTTTATGCCTCACAGGAATATGTCATGAACATCATCGTCCAGACACCCGGCGGGCTTGGCGAAATTCTGCAATCGGCGCGCAAGGCGCGCGGCATGACCCAGGCGCAGGCCGCGGCGAATCTCGGCATCGGCCAGCCGCGCCTCTCCGCGCTCGAAACCACGGGCGCCGCCAGCCTCTCGCTCGAGCAGATGCTCGCGCTTTTCGCGCTCTACGGGCTGGAACTCTGCGTGCAGTCGCGCGACGCGGCGGCCGGCACGCCGGAGTGGTGACGATGGGCCGCAAATCGCATTCGCGCGCGCTATCGGTCTGGGCCAACGGCGAGCGTGTGGGCACGTGGGTCATGACGCCCTCCGGCGACACCGAACTGCGCTATGACGACGCCTGGAAGCGCTCGGCCCTGGGCCGTCCGCTTTCGCTCTCGCTGCCATTCGGCATTGGCGATGTGCCATTGCGCGGCGAGCGCGTGCAGTACTACTTCGACAATCTCCTGCCCGACAGCGAGCCTATCCGTCGCCGCATCGCCGCGCGTTTTCGCACGGATACGCTCGACGCCTTCGACCTGCTCAAGGCCATCGGGCGCGATTGCGTGGGCGCGGTGCAACTGCTGGGCGAGGACGAAATGCCGGGCCGCGTCGACCGCATTGAAGGCACGGCGTTAAGCGATGCCGTCATCGAACGCCTGCTGCTCGAAACGGCCGGTGCGCTGCCCGGTGGCGCGCTGGAGGCCGACGATCTGCGCATTTCGCTGGCGGGCGCGCAGGAGAAGACCGCGCTCTTGCGCCACCGCGGCAAGTGGCTGCTGCCGCGTGGCGCCACGCCCACTACGCACATTTTCAAGCTGCCGCTGGGGCTGATCGGCCATCGCAAGGTGGATTTCAATACCTCGGTCGAAAACGAATGGCTTTGCCTGGCACTGCTGAGGGCCTACGGTTTGCCCGCTTCGCAGGCGCAGATCCTCAGGTTCGGTGCGCAGAAGGTGCTGTGCGTTGAGCGCTTCGATCGTACGCGTTCGCGCACGGGCGGCTTGCTGCGCCTGCCGCAGGAGGACTTCTGCCAGGCGCTCGGCGTGCCGCCGCATCGCAAGTACGAAGCGCATGGCGGTCCCGGCGTGCGCGAGATTGCGGGTCTGTTGCGCCAGTCGCAGCAGGCGCGGGAGGACCTCGAAACGTTTCTCACTGCGCAAATCGTCTTCTGGATGCTCGCGGCACCAGACGGACACGCGAAGAATTTCAGCATCCGCCTGCTGCCTGCAGGGCGCTTTCAGCTCGCGCCGCTCTATGACGTCATGTCGATCTGGCCCGTGGAGGGCGACGGCGGCAATCAATGGTCGTGGCACAAGGCGTCGCTCGCCATGGCGGTGTGGGGCCGGGCGCGCCACTATCGCATGCGCGACGTGAAGCGCACGCATTTCGACGCTACCGCGCGCCTGTGCCACTACGGGCCGGACGCCGGGCCGTTGATCGAGCGCGTGCTGGCGCGTACGCCCGGTGCAATAGAAGAAGTCGCGGCCGCGTTGCCTGAAGGCTTTCCCGAGCGGGTAGCCGCGCGTCTGTTCGACGGCCTGCGTTTTTCCGCGGAGCGGCTCGCGGCGCAATAACGGCGCAAATAACGGCGCACCCAGTTCACGCGTTCTTTTTCTTCGCCGGCAGCCACGTTTGTGGCTCGGCATACATTTCCTTGACCAGTTGCTTCACGAGATCGACGTAGACCGAATTGTCGTTCACACGATGATTCAGGATGATCGGCGAAGTCGCGTGGTCGCTGTCTATCAGCCGGTAGTGCACGTCCTGGCGCAATTGCCGCGCCGAAGCCGGGATCACGCATATGCCGAACTCGGCCGCGACGAGGCCGAGCGCCGTCTGGATCTCCCGCACCTCCAGCACTTCGCCTGGTTGCACGCCGTCGCCGTGCAAGATGCTGAGGACCTGGTCGGCGAAACTGGGGCGAGGCTCCTTGGGATAAACAATCAGCTTTTGCCCGGCCAGTTGTTCGATGGGAATCGGCGTCGACTCCTGTGCCATCTCGCTGCCGGTCGGCACCACCACGGCCAGCGGCTCTTCACGCAGGATGATGCCGGCCACGTTGGGGTCGCTGTGGCGCACGCGTCCGAAGCCGATGTCGATGCGGCCTTCCTTCAAGGCCTCGACCTGCTGCACCGACATGAGTTCGACCATCTGGATGTCGAGTTCCGGCGCATTCTGGCGCAGCTTGCGCATCAATGGCGGCAGCCCTGAGTAGAGAACGGAGGCGACAAAGCCGATCGACAGCACGGTGCGGTGATGCAGCCCCACGTGCTTGGCGGTCGCTTGCAGTTGTTCGACGCGCCCAAGGATCTGCATGGCCTGCTCGTAGACGAGACGCCCCGCATCGGTCGTGCGTACGGGCCTCGTATTGCGAATCAGCAGAGGCACGCCGATCTCCTGTTCGAGCAGTTGAATCTGCCTGCTCAGGGGCGGTTGAGCGATGCAAAGCTGTTCCGCCGCACGCGTGAAATTGCGCTCGCGGACAACGGCAACGAAGTAACGAAGCTGGCGAAGATCCATGGTCTGTTCCCGGAAGAAGCATCCAATTTTCAATACTCTGAAAATATGATGCACCGCAATATCGGCCGATTTTTCGGGGATTACGGGTGTTCCATATTATAAAGGTATGGAATTGGACGCAAATAGTATTGGATCTTGCTCGGACGCGGCGTGTATAAAACGACCATACCTTCTTCACTTACGCAGCATCCGAC
>NZ_CAJMYY010000035.1:0-87826 GCF_905220185.1 Paraburkholderia sp. J11-2
CTGCGAGGCGGCGGTGTGAAGACACAGCCGCCGCCAGTTTTACCGCGATCATCATTCGACACCGATGCAGGAACTCCGTACCGCGTGTGGAGTATGCATAGGAGAGCTAATATGTCAGCCATCATCGACAAAGCCAGTGACCTGGATCACCTGCTGTCCACCGCCGTGCAGGACGACAAGCAAAACGGTGTATTCCGCTGCCGCCGGGACATTTTCACCAATGCCGACCTGTTCGAACTGGAGATGAAATACATCTTCGAGAAGAACTGGGTGTACCTCGCGCACGAAAGCCAGATTCCTGAAAACAACGACTACTACACCACGTGGCTGGGCCGCCAGCCGGTCGTCATCACGCGCGACAAGACCGGCGCGCTGAACGCCGTAATCAACGCGTGTGCACACAAGGGCGCCATGCTGTGCCGGCGCAAGCACGGCAACAAGGGCAGCTTCACGTGCCCGTTCCACGGCTGGACGTTCTCCAACACCGGCAAGCTCCTGAAGGTCAAGGACGAAAGAACGACCGAGTACCCCGTGCAATTCAACAAAGAGGGTTCTCACGACCTGAAGAAGGTCGCGCGCTTCGAGAGCTATCGCGGCTTTCTGTTCGGCAGCCTGAATGCCGACGTGCAGCCGCTCGAAGACTACCTCGGCGAAGCGAAGATCATCATCGACCAGATCGTCGACCAGTCGCCGAACGGCCTCGAAGTGCTGCGCGGCAACTCCTCGTATATGTACGACGGCAACTGGAAGATGCAGATGGAGAATGGCTGTGACGGCTATCACGTCAGCACCGTGCACTGGAACTACGCCGCGACCATGGGCCGGCGCAAGGAAGACGGCACCCAGGCGGTGGACGCCAATAGCTGGAGCAAGTCGGTGGCGGGCGTATATGGCTTTGACCACGGCCACATCCTGCTGTGGACCAATACGATGAACCCGGAAGTGCGGCCGGTGTACAAGCATCGCGAGGAAATCAAGGCGCGCGTGGGCGAAGTGCAAGCGGATTTCATCGTCAATCAGACGAGAAATTTGTGTGTCTACCCGAACGTGTTCCTGATGGACCAGTTCAGCACGCAGATTCGCGTGGTGCGCCCGATCAGCGTGGACAAGACCGAGGTGAACATTTTCTGCTTCGCGCCGAAGGGCGAGAGCGCGGAAGATCGGGCAACGCGCATTCGCCAGTACGAGGACTTCTTCAACGTCACGGGCATGGGCACCGCCGACGACCTCGAAGAGTTCCGCGCATGCCAGACCGGTTATGCGGGCACCACGGCCATGTGGAACGATCTCTCGCGCGGCGCGCCGCTGTGGGTCGAAGGGGCGGACGAAAACGCGAAGAAGATGGGCCTCAAGCCGATCATTTCCGGCGAGCGCAGCGAAGACGAAGGTCTGTTCGTGGTCCAGCACGAGTACTGGGTGCACGCCATGCGCGACGCCCTCGAGCAGGAGATGCATCACGAACAGGCAGGAGCGCAGGCATGAGCAACGACTACCAGAAAATCTGCGCCGCACTGTACCGCGAAGCGCGCCTGCTCGACGATCGCCAGTGGGAAGAATGGCTCGCCTGCTACGCCGAAGACGTCACGTACTGGATGCCCGCGTGGGACGACGATGACCAGCTCACCGACGACCACCAGTCGCAGATCTCGCTGATGTACTACCCGGATCGCGGCGGCCTCGAAGACCGTGTGTTTCGCATCAAGACCGAGCGCAGCGGCGCTTCGATGCCGGAGCCACGCACGAGCCACAACGTGACGAACGTGGAAGTGCTGGCGGATCGCGGCGACGAAGTGGAGGTGCGCTACAACTTCCACACGCTCAGTCATCGCTACAAAACCACGGACAGCTTCTTCGGCACAATGTTCGTCACCTTGCGCAAGCGCGGCGACGACTTCCTGATTGCCAGCAAAAAGATCGTGCTGAAGAACGATTACATCCGGCAAGTACTCGACGTTTATCACGTTTGAAGTCTCGTTTAAGTCTTATTTGACATCGAGACCCGGTTTCAACATGGGTATGAAGGAGACACCATGTCCAGCTACAAGATTGCACTGAATTTCGAAGACGGCGTGACCCGTTTCATCGAATGCAAGGCAGGCGAGAAGGTCCTTGACGCTGCGTTTCGCGCGCGCATCAACCTGCCGATGGATTGCTCAGACGGCGTGTGCGGCACCTGCAAGTGCCGCGCGGAAAGCGGCAGCTACGACCTGGGCGAAGACTATATCGAAGACGCGCTGACCGAAGACGAAAAGGACAGCGGTCTCGTGCTCACCTGCCAGATGGTGCCGCAGAGCGACTGCGTGATCGCGATTCCCGCGTCTTCAACGGTGTGCAAGACCGGGCAGAGCACGTTCGCAGCCACGGTGACGAAGGTCGAGCAGCACAACGACGCGGCGATCGTGCTCGAACTGGACGTCGACGCAACGGGCCCCGTGTTCCTGCCGGGCCAGTACGTCAACATCGACGTGCCGGGCAGTGGTCAACATCGTTCGTATTCCTTCTCTTCTGCGCCGGGCGAATCGAAAATCAGCTTCTTGATCAAGAAGATTCCGGGCGGCGTGATGAGCACCTGGCTCGAAGCCGCGCAACCGGGTACGAAGCTCGATTTGACGGGGCCGCTTGGCAGCTTCTATTTGCGCGACGTGGCGCGTCCGCTGCTGTTCCTCGCAGGCGGCACGGGTCTCGCGCCGTTCCTCTCGATGCTGGAAGTGCTCGCGCGCACCAACGCGCAGCAGAAGGTGCACCTCATTTACGGCGTGACGCGCGACCTCGACCTGGTGCTGGTCGAAGCCATCGAGGCCTACGCGGCGAAACTGCCGAACTTCAGCTTCGCGACTGTCATTGCCGACGCGGATTCGAATCATCCTCGCAAGGGCTGGGTCACGCAGCACATTCCCGCCGACGCCTTGAACGATGGCGACGTAGACGTGTATCTGTGCGGGCCGCCGCCGATGGTGGACGCCGTACGCAAGTATTTCGATGACGAAGGCGTGAAGCCTAACAGCTTCCACTACGAGAAGTTCACCCCGAACGTCGTTCCGAAGGCGGCATGATCATGCAACGATTCGCAGGCAAGGTCGTCGTCGTCACCGGGGGGGCGCAGGGAATTGGCCGCGGCGTCGCGCTGCGCGCGGCGGCCGAAGGTGGCAAGGTCGTGTTCGTCGATCGCGCCGATTTCGTGGGCGAAATCGCGGCAGAGGCGACGGGCGCTGAAACGGCGGGCTTTGTCGCCGACCTCGAAACGTATGAAGGCGCGAAAGCGGCCATGGACTTCGCCGCGAAACACTTTGGCGGCATCGACATTCTCATCAACGGTGTGGGCGGTGCCATCCGCATGCGCCCGTTCGCGCAATTCGAGCCGGCGCAGATCGATGCGGAAATCCGCCGCTCGCTCATGCCTACGCTCTACACGTGTCACGCCGTGTTGCCGCATTTGCTCGCGCGCGGGCGCGGCACCATCGTCAATGTTTCCTCGAACGCCACGCGCGGTATTCGCCGCGTGCCGTATTCGGCGGCGAAGGGCGGCGTGAATGCGATCACGCAATCGCTGGCGATGGAGTATGCGGAGCACCATATCCGCGTGGTCGCCACGGCGCCAGGCGGCACCGAAGCGCCGCCGCGCCGCATTCCGCGCAACGCCGCCGGCGACAGCGAACAGGAAAAGGCCTGGATGGGCGAGGCGGTGCGGCAGGTCACTGAGTCGACATTCTTCAAGCGCTACGGCACCCTCGACGAACAGATCGCGCCGATTCTGTTTCTCGCTTCGGACGAGGCGAGCTATATCACCGGCTCGGTGTTGCCGGTCGCCGGCGGCGATACGGGCTGAGCGAGGCGCGCACAGGCGGGGTGCGCGGCCGGGGTGATATGCTCGAAGGCCCCTGATTGTCGTGCCGCCATCGCCATGAATATCGATCCTGCCGTCGTCAAAGCCTTCGCGCCCACGGGTACGTTGCGCGCCTCCATCAACCTCGGCAATCCGATTCTCGCGAATCGCGATGCGGCGTCGGGCGAACCGTTCGGCGTTTCCGTCGATCTCGCACGCGCGTTCGCGCAGCACCTGGGCGTGCCGCTCGAACTCGTCGTGTTCGACGCGGCGGGCAAGTCCGTCGAAGCCGTGAGCGACGAGCGCGCGGATTTCGGCTTCTTCGCCGTCGATCCCAAGCGAGGCGAGACGATCGCGTTCACCGCGCCTTATGTGTTGATCGAAGGCTTTTATCTGGTGCGCAACGATTCGCTCGTGCGCACCAATGCCGAAGTCGATCAGCCGCATAACCGCGTGGCGGTGGGCAAGGGCAGTGCGTACGATCTCTTTCTCTCGCGCGAATTGAAGCAAGCGGAGATCGTGCGCGCGCCGACTTCGCCAACCGTCGTGCAGACCTTCCTCGATCAAGGGCTTGAAGTCGCCGCGGGCGTGAAGCAGCAACTCGAAGCCGATGCCGCGAAAGTCGGCGGTTTGCGCCTGCTCGACGAACGCTTCATGGTGATTCGCCAGGCGATGGGCGTCGCGAAGCGCCGCGGTCCGCAGGCGGCCGAAGTGCTCGGCGCGTTTGTCGAAACCATGAAAGCGTCGGGATTTGTGGCAGAGGCTTTGAAGCGTCACGCAATAGCGGGCGCGTCGGTTGCACCGGCTGCCTGAATGAATGGCGTCACGTCAAAATGAGCGCGCATTAATACAAGAATCAACGCACTCTGAGGGCCGATTTCGGCGACAGTTCTCAATGCGGTTAATCGGTCTTTCTCGCCGGTTTTAATGCGTCATATCGAAAGCATTATGTAATTTGTCCGGCAATATTCACGCCCCGCACATTCCTCGACGCGCGTCGAGCCTTGCCCGGCGCGGTTGTGCCATCGACGCCACGCCGCTCGAATTTCGACACCATTTTTATTTTCTACGCCCTATGATGCGGGTGTTCGATTCGCGCCGTACTCGCCGCTCGATTCCCATTTCGTCATTGCATTATCAACATCGATGAATTGCTCAATTCGCAATAATCATCGACGGGTAGATTTTTTCTTTTGAATCTGCACCGAAATGGAATGCGCGCGTATGAGATTGCACGCCGATGGTGCCGGCTGCCTGAATTCGATGCATTAACCCACCGCCCAATCCGGAGCTTGAAAACATGAAAAAATCGCTACTCGCCGCGGCCCTGCTGAGCGCCTTTGCCATTTCGGCACACGCGCAAAGCAGCGTGACCCTCTACGGCCTGATCGATACCGGTCTCGTCTACACGAACAACCAGTTCGGCCACAGCAACTGGCAGCTCAACAGCAGCTCCACGCAGAACACGGTATTCGGCCTCAAGGGTTCGGAAGATCTGGGCGGCGGTCTGCATGCGATCTTCAAGCTCGAACAAGGCTTCCTGCTCAACAACGGCGCGCAGGCGTTCTCGGGTCTGGGCTTCGGTTCGCAAGCCTGGGTCGGCATGCAAAGCGATCCGTACGGCACGCTCACGTTCGGCCGCCAGTTCGACGTGATGAACGACCTCGTGGGCCCGCTCACGGCGGAATTCAACACGTGGGGCGGCAGCCTCGCGGCTCACCCGTTCGAGAACGACAACCTCGCGGCGAACTCGGTGGTCATCAACAATTCGGTCAAGTACGCGAGCCCGACCTGGTACGGTGTGACGTTCGAGACGATGTACTCGTTCAGCAACAAGGCCGGCGACTTCGCGAACAACCGCTCGTACGGCTTCGCCGTGTCGTATAGCCAGGGCCCGCTGAACCTCGCGGCCGGTTACCTGCAGTTCAACAACGCGGGCACCGGCAGCGGCGCGGTCACCACGAGCGACACGAGCGCGAACTTCCTGGCTGAACGTCAGCGTGTCTGGTCGCTCGGCGGCAACTACACCTATGGCCCGGCCACGGTGGGTCTCGTCTGGAGCCACTCGCAGATCGACAACGCCGCAGGCGTCTACTCGTTCGGCACGGGCACCTACCTCGGCTCGAACGACGACTCCGCAGGTTCGCTCGCCGGTTCGCTGCGCCTCGACAACTTCGAAGCGAACGTGAAATACGCGCTCACGCCGGCATGGAGCGTGTCGGGTGCGTACACGTACACGCACGGCGCGTACAACGGCTCGAGCCCGGGCTGGAACACGGCAATGCTGCAAACGGACTACGCTATCAGCAAGCGCACCGACTTCTACCTGGAAGGCGTGTACCAGAACGTGCATGGCGCACCGGAAGGCTCGGTGCTCTCGCATGCCATGATCAACACACTCTCGCCTTCGTCGACCGATACGCAGGTCGCCGTCACGGTGGGCATGCGCCACGCGTTCTAAGTCGGTTCAGCGAGGCTGACCTCGGCGGGCATCTGTCCCCGCCGAACGTTTTCCCCCGCGCGGCGGTTCTCCTCTCAAGAGGGAGCCGCCGCGTTGTCGCATCTGCGCCCGCTCAATCGTGCTTACCGGTTCTAGATAGTTGAAATTTTCAACTATTTGACTATACTGGCGTCCAGTTGGCGCACTGGACGGAAGCACGCATTTGTATTCAGATTTCCTCACATTCAGGCTCGATCAAACGAGTGCCCTGCTGATGGATCGCGCCAACGCGGTCTACCGTGAGCGCTGGGGTCTCGACGTGCGTGCCATGCGCGTGCTGCGCATCATCCGGGCCGAACCGGGCATCACGCCCAAGGCCGTTTCTCAGCTCGCGCTCATCGAAAAAACGCTGCTTTCCAAAACGCTCGGCGAACTCGAGTCGCGCGGTCTGATAGGTCGTGGCGCGCACGCGACGGACCGGCGCAGCGTTACACTGCGCGTCACGCCAGAGGGCGCGAAGGTGGCGAGCGCCTCTGAAAAAGCAGGCTCGAAGCTCGAGTCCGAACTCGCTGCCGTGCTCACCGACCACGAGCGCAAGACGCTCGACCAGTTGCTCGCCAAGCTTGCGCAGAGCCTGATCGAGCGCGGTTGAGACCGCGCCTTGCCTGACTGACAAAGTGATTGAATCAAGCATGAAGGAGTCGTCCATGCCGAAGCTGGTCGAAACCGTGGCGCCCGCCATCGGCGCGCTGCTACCCGAACTCGAAGCGCTCTACAAGGATCTGCACCAGCATCCTGAACTCTCGATGCAGGAGTTCCGCACGGCGGCGCTCGTGGCGGAGCGCATGCAAAAGCTCGGTTACGAAGTCTCGCGCGAAGTCGGCGTGACGGGCGTGGTGGGCGTGTTGCGCAACGGCGAGGGGCCGGTCGTGATGCTGCGCGCCGACATGGACGCGCTGCCCATGGCCGAAGCCACCGGCCTGCCGTATGCGAGCACCGTGACCGCCAAAGACGAAGAGGGCGTGCAGGTGGGCGTGGCGCACTCGTGCGGGCACGATCTGCACGTGACCTGGCTGCTAGGCGTGGCGCAGTTGATGGCGGCGCATTGCGACGCATGGAGCGGCACGCTGCTTGCCGTGTTCCAGCCCGGCGAAGAAGTGGGGCGCGGCGCGCGCAGCATGATGGACGATGGCATGATCGAGCGCTTTCCGAAGCCCGACGTGATTCTCGGCCAGCACGTGATGGTGGGCCCGGCTGGCACCGTGGGCTATCGCAGCGGCGCGATCCTCTCGGCGGGCGACAGTCTCAAGGTGAAGCTGTTCGGCCGCGGCTCGCACGGCTCGCAGCCGCAAACGTCGATCGACCCGGTGATCATGGCGGCTTCCACCACGCTGCGCCTGCAGACGATCGTCTCGCGCGAAATCTCTCCGAGCGAGCGCGCGGTGCTGACAGTGGGCTCGCTCCAGGCAGGCACCAAGGAAAACATCATTCCCGACGACGCCACGCTCAAACTCAACATGCGCACCTTCGACGAAGACGTGCGCGAGTACATGCTGGGCGCGATCCGCCGTATCTGCTGCGCCGAATGCGCGGCCTCGAATGCGCCGCGCGATCCGGAGTTCACGACGCTGTCGAGCTACCCGCTCACGGTAAACGACGTCGCCACCACGGCGCGCCTGCGCAAGGCGTTCGAAGCGTGGTTCGGCGAGCGCGCTTACGAAACGCCGCCGGCCGCCGCCAGCGAGGACTTCAGCGTGTTCGGCCGCGAATGGGGCGTGCCGTACGCGTTCTGGTTCGTGGGCGGCACCGATCCCGAGGTCTATGCGCAAGCCAGGGCCGCGAAGAAGCTCAACGAGATTCCGAGCAACCACTCGCCGAAGTTCGCGCCGGTGCTCGACCCCACCTTGCGCGCCGGCCTCGAGGCGATGCTGTGCGCGGCCGGCGCGTGGCTTGGCCGCGAAAGCGAGGCGGCGTGAGCGTGGCAATCGGCGCGGAAGTGGGCGCGCATCTCAACGCTCACACGGCCTATACGGCACTCGACCTGATCGGCACGTTCGCCTTCGCGATCTCCGGCGCCGTGGCCGCGCGGCAGCGGCGGCTCGACCTGTTCGGCATCGTCGTCGTGAGCTTCATGGTGGCGTGCGGCGGCGGCATCATCCGCGATCTGTGTATCGGTGCGGTGCCGCCGGCAGGGCTCGCAAACTGGGCCTATCTCGCGGTGACGTTGCTGGCTACGGGCCTCACCATTGCCGCGTATCCGCAGGTGCGGCGGCTGCGTCACCCGGTGCTGCTGTTCGATGCAATCGGGCTAGGCCTCTTTGCGGTGGCGGGCGCGCAGAAGGCGCTTGCGTATAGCCAGAGCGCTGAGCCGGCCATCATCCTTGGCATCGTGAGCGCGGTGGGCGGCGGCGTGATGCGCGACATGCTGCTCTCGCGCGTGCCGGCCATTCTCGATCGCGAGATCTATGCGTCGGCGGCGCTGCTTGGCGCCGCCGTGCAGGTGGGGCTCACGTATGCGGGCTGGTCGACGTTCTGGACGCCCTGGGTGGCCGTGATTTCCTGCGTGGCGTTGCGGCTGGCTTCGCTCTATTTCGGCTGGCGTTTGCCGGTTTTCCATACTGTGCGGCCGGCTCAACCGCAGCCGACACAGGGCGGCGACGCCGCGAAGGCAGACTCGCGGCACGACGCGCGCTAACTTCAGCCGTCTTGTGCGGGCGTGCCGAATGCAATTTCACCGGTGCGCACCGCGCTGATCTTCGGGCCGAAGCTGCGGATATTCGACAGCGTCGCGTTGTGGTGCGCGCGGATCGACGCCGCATTCGCGTGGGCCTTGTCGTGGGTGGTGTGGGCGTCGGCGGCGAGCGTGACCGCGAGGCCGTTTGCGGCGGCGCGCCGCACCGTCGTGTCGACGCAGAATTCGCTCGCATAGCCGCAGATCACGACGTGATTCACCGCATGCGCGGCGAGCAGGGCGCCCAGGCCGGTGCCGAGAAACGAATCGGGCGTGCGCTTGCCGATGAGGTGGTCGGCCGGGTCCGTCACAAGCGTGGCCGACAGCGCCCACGCGTCGGACCCGCGAACGAGCGCCGTGTCGTCCTCATGCTGGATCAGCACGACCGGCGCACCCGCATGCCTTGCGCGCTGCAACAGCACGTTGATGTTGGCGCTGACCATGGCGATGTCGCCGGGCAGCGGTTCGGTGTCGACAAGCGTCTTCTGAAAATCGATGACGAGCAGCGCAGTGGTCATGGGGAAACGTCCATGAAAAGCGCTGATTCTATCGCGTGTCCGGCCCCCCTTCGCGAGCCCTCGCAATGGCAGGCGCGCCGATACGTCGCCCTGAAATCCAACGGTAATCGTGCTGAACAGCCCACGCATGCGTCGCGCATGGTGCCGCGCGGCACGCAATATGCTTTGCGCCCCCGCGCCGTCGCGGGCGTGCAACTGTGCGTCATTCGTCGTCCAGCCAAAATACGGGATTTCTCACCACGCGCTATGCTTTTTAGTGCGCGATGTGTCCGGCATGCAACCGGGCGCGCCGGCTTGTCTGCACGTTAAACCACGTTATCCGCCCCGGCACGGACCGGACCAAGAAAGAGGACTCCACAAGGGAGCCAACGTGAAAACGACTCTGGGCGCAGTGGTGCTGCTCGCCGCCAGTTCGGCCGCGTGCGCACAATCGAGTGTCACGATGTACGGCCGCGTGGATGGCGGTATCGAGTACCTCAATCACATCGCGAACGGCAACGGCGGCAGTTCGAGCCGCTGGAGCGCCGAAGGCGGCGACTGGGGCACCAGCATGTTCGGCCTCAAGGGCACCGAGGACCTGGGCGGCGGCAGCGCCGCGATCTTCAACCTCGAAACCGCCGTGCAGATCATGAACGGCACCACGGGCGGCGGCCGGCTCTGGTCGCGCCGCGCGTACGTAGGGTTGAAGAACGATACGTGGGGTCAACTGCAAGCCGGCCGTAATCTCTTCATCGACAGCGACGGCGTGTGGGCATTCGATCCGTTCGTGCAGCAGGCGGTGTCGTCGGCCTCGCTCGTGCGCGGCCGCAACTGGCAGCAGACGAGCAACAACATCGAATATCACAGCCCGGTGTGGAACGGCCTCGACGTGCAGGGGCAGTATTCGTTCGGCAATCAGCCGGGCAACTTCAATGCCGGCGCCGAAGGCGAGTTTGGCCGCTCGGACGGCATCATGCTGTCGTACCACTCGACGCTTTTCGACCTGCGCGGCATCTACGACGAACTGCGCGATTCGAGCGGGCGCTTTTCAAACATCTTCACGGCCTCGAAAGAATACTTCGTGGGCGGCAACCTGCGCGTGCAGAAGTTCAAGATCCAGGCCGCGTACACGCATTATTCCGCGCCCGATACGCCGCCCGGCATTTCCGATACCGCCGACCACTACTGGCTGGGCGCGACCTACCAGGCCACACCGAAGTGGGCCGTGACGGCCGCGGGTTTCTATATTCACGTAGGCGAGGGCGGCGGCGACGCCTCGCACGACCCTGCGAGCCACGCCATGCTCTACGCGCTCGGCACCACGTACAACCTGAGTGCGCGCACGTTCCTGTACGGCACGCTCGCGTATGTGAACAACAGCAAGAACGGCACGTTCTCCGTGTTCGCCACGCCGCGCGACTCGAGCACGCCGACCAGCCCCTTGGCGGGCCAATCGCAAACGGGCGCCTACGTCGGGATGATGCACGTGTTCTGACGCCACGTTGTTCCGCCATCGCAGACGACATTCTTCGAGGAAGGTTGAGATCATGGCCAGACTATCGAAACCGCTGGGCTTCATCGGAGTCATCTCCGTGCTGTTCACCTTGCTCACGGCGGTCTATCTGCTGGCTGGCGGCGCGTGGCTCATTTCGCTCGGCGGCTCGCCGTATTACGTCGTGACGGGCGTGCTGCTGCTCGTGTTCGCGTGGCTGTTGTGGCGTGCGAGTCCCTCTGCGTTCGTGCTCTACGCGATCGTGCTGATCGGCACGGCGATCTGGGGGCTCTGGGAGTCGGGGCCGGACTTCTGGGCGCTCGTGCCGCGCTCGGGCGTGCTGGTGGTGTTCGGCATCTGGCTGCTCGTGCTCATGAGCTGGCACCTGGAGCGTCCGCGCCAGTTCGGCGTGCTTTCACTCGTGGTCGGGCTGCTCGTGTGGGGCGGCGTGCTCGTGTATGCGCACTTCAACGACCCGCAGCAGATCAACGGCTCGCTCGCGGCGGTGAGGACCACGCCCGCGCCGAACGTCGATGGCATCGAGCCATCCGAATGGCCCGCTTACGGACGCGACCAGCAAGGCACGCGCTATTCGCCGCTGCAGCAGATCACGCCCGACAATGTGCACAATCTGCAGGTGGCATGGACCTTCCGCACCGGCGACACGAAGGGGCCCAACGATCCGGTCGAGATCACCAACGAAGTCACGCCGATCAAGATCGGCGACCTGCTTTACCTGTGCTCGCCGCACCAGATCCTGTTCGCGCTCGACGCGCAAACCGGCGAACTCAAATGGAAGTTCGATCCGAAGCTGCAGGCCGATCCCTCGTTCCAGCACGTGACCTGCCGGGGCGTGTCGTTCGTGGATCTTTCGGCGAGCGCGAATGCGAGTGCGGGTGATGCCGCAGCGGCGTCGACGCCCGCGGCCGCATCGGACCCCGCGGCGGCTTCGGCAACCGAGGCGGCCGCGCCCGCGAGCGACGCCGCCTCAGCGACAGAAGCCGCCGCGCCGGCGAGCGAAACCACGGCCGTCGCAATGCCTGCCGCCGTGAACGGCGCCTGCACGAAGCGCATTCTGCTGCCCGTGAACGACGGCCACCTCTACGCACTCGACGCGCTCACGGGCGAGCGCTGCGCGGGCTTCGCCAAAAACGGCGATCTCGACCTGCAGCACGCCATGCCGGTAACGACGCCGGGCATGTACGAGCCCACCTCGCCGCCCATCGTCACGAGCAAGGTGATCGTCGTGGCGGGCGCCGTGGAAGACAACTTCTCGACGCGCGAACCTTCGGGCGTGATTCGCGGCTTCGACGTGCGCACGGGCGAGCTGCTGTGGGCGTTCGATCCGGGCGCGGCGGACCCGAACAAGATTCCGGGCCCAGGGGAGCACTACTCGTGGAATTCGCCGAACTCGTGGGCGCCGGCGGCTTACGATGCGAAGCTCGACATCGTTTATCTGCCGATGGGCGTGAAGACGCCGGACATCTGGGGCGGCGACCGCACGCCCGACATGGAGCGCTACGCAACGGGCCTGCTTGCGCTGCACGCGTCGACCGGCAAGCTCGCCTGGTTCTACCAGACCGTGCACCACGACCTGTGGGACATGGATCAGCCCTCGCAGCCCACGCTCGCCGACATCACCGACAAGGACGGCAAGACCGTGCCGGTGGTGTATGCGCCCGCGAAGACGGGCAACCTGTTCGTACTCGACCGCCGCACGGGCGAACTCGTCGTGCCCGCGCCCGAAATGCCGGTGCCGCAGGGCGCGGCGCCGGGCGACCACGTTTCGCCCACGCAGCCGTTCTCGCAACTCACGTTCCGGCCGTCGAAGGACCTCACCGACGCCGACATGTGGGGCGCCACGATGTACGACCAGCTCATCTGCCGCGTGATGTTCCACCAGCTGCGCTATGAAGGCACGTTCACGCCGCCTTCGCTGCAAGGCTCGCTCGTCTTCCCGGGCAACCTCGGCATGTTCGAGTGGGGCGGCCTTGCCATCGACACCGACCGGCAGATCGCCGTGGCGAACCCCATCGCGCTGCCGTTCGTCTCGCGGCTCATTCCGCGCGGGCCGGGCAACCCGATGGAGCCGCAGCCGGGCGCGAAGGGCAGCGGCACGGAGGCGGGCATTCAGCCGCAATACGGCGTGCCTTACGGCGTGACACTCAATCCGTTCATGTCGCCGCTCGGGCTGCCGTGCAAGCAGCCGGCGTGGGGTTACATCTCCGCTGTCGACCTCAAGACCAATCAGATCATCTGGAAAAAGCGCATCGGCACGACGCGTGACAGCTCGCCGATTCCGGTGGCCTTCCGCACGGGCATGCCGATGCTCGGCGGCCCGATGGTGACGGCGGGCGGCGTGATCTTCATCGGCGCGACGGCGGACAACTACATCCGCGCCTTCGACGTGAACAATGGCGCCCGGCTCTGGCAAGCGCGGCTGCCCGCGGGTGGTCAGGCCACGCCGATGACCTATGCGGTGGGCGACCGTCAGTTCGTCGTGATCGCGGCGGGCGGGCACGGCTCGTTCGGCACGAAGCTCGGCGACTACGTGATTGCCTACGCGCTGCCGAAGCAGTGAAGCGCGCGGGAGCCGCCCGGCAGCACAGGGCGGCCGCGGCTAGCGGGTTTTTCAGGCGGCGGCAGGGGCTCGCACAGCACCTGCCGCTTCTCATGCAGCATGCGACGCACCGCTCGTGCGCCTCACCCGTTTTTCCTCCATGAATCGAACATTGCGCGCCGCGCGCGCCTGGGCGGTGGTGTGTGCGGCAACCTTCGCCACGTTGCATACGACAGGCGCACGCGCGCAAAGCTCGGTCACGCTGTACGGGACGCTCGACACGAGCATCGAGGTGACGAACCCGGGCGCGGGCTGGGTCGCGCGCATGGACTCGGGCGCGTATCGCGGGTCTCGCTTCGGGCTGCGCGGCGTGGAGGATATCGGCGACGGCATCAAGATCCTGTTCGAACTGGAAAACGGCTTCGGGTCCAACGACGGCACCTTTGCCGTGGCCAACACGATCTTCAATCGCCAGGCGTGGATTGGCCTCGGCACACAGTGGGGCACGGTGCGAGCGGGGCGGCAATACTCGCCAATCTATATTCCGTTCAAGGGGCAACTCGACGCGTTCGGCGCGGGCACCATCGCTTCGGGCCTGAACAATCTATCGAAGATCACGCCATACGAATCGAACGCGATCACGTATCTGTCGCCCGATATCTACGGTTTCTCGACCACGCTGATGGCCTCGCTGCGCGACCCCGCTACGGGCAGCAACGGACTTGCCGGCAACATCGAAACCGTCGAATGGCGGCACGGACCGTTTCGCATTTCGTACGCACATCAACAGCAAAACGGCGCAGGGGCACTACGCGCGAATCTCGGAGGCATGTCATATGTATTAGGGCCTGTGACAGGCTTTTTCGCGTATTTCAACGGCGACGGCGGCACGCCGCGCAACCACAACAACGGCTTTTCAGTCTCCGCGCGCTACGCGATCACCTCGCAATTTCGTGCGTCGCTCGGCTATGCGTGGGTGCACGACCTCTCGGGCGCCGACAACGACGCCGACCAGTTCAGCGCCGCGTGCGAGTACGACCTCTCGAAGCGCGTGCTGCTCTACGCGAGCGCAGGGTGGCTGCGCAATCGTAACGATGCGACCTTCACGCTGCGCGGCGTGAACGTGACCGGGCTGCCGCCTTCCTGGCCAGGCGCGCCAGTGCGCGGTGTCCAGTTTGGCATGATCGACCGCTTTTAGAAGGGGTTTTCTGGTAGATCGATCCGCTGGCGGCGTGGTGCATGGCCAACAATTCGGCCGGCGTATGGCTTGTGCCTGGCATCTCTCGTTGTTATCATGCGCCTTCCATTCCTGCATACCGGACTCCAGCCAAAGTGGACAACTAAGCTTCCCCCAAAAAATGTTTTCGCGTCAGCGTCGAACACGTTGCGCGAGAGGTTTCATACATTCGGGAGAAGCTTATGGCTCGAGTCACGCCAGCTGCGGCGCTTGCCGCACTCCATCACGTCTCATTGCGTTTCGATAGCGGCATTACGCTATTCGATTCGCTAGAACTCGTTGTCGATCGCGTGCCCACTGGTATTGTCGGCCGAAACGGCATTGGCAAAAGCATGCTCGCGCAACTGATCGCGGGAAAAATCGAGCCGACGTCCGGCACGATCGATCGGCACGTGCGTGTCGCGTACGCGGCGCAGCAACACCTTGACGCGTCACACGATACGCTGACCGTTGCACAAGTCATGGGGATCGAAGCGCCACTCGCGGCGCTGGCGCGGCTGGGAAAGGGTACGGCCGACGCCGTCGATTTCGACGTGATCGGCGAGCGCTGGGATCTCGCTGCGCGCCTGCGCACTGCGCTCGACGCGGCGGGTCTCGATCATCTGGAGTCCGACACATCAGCGCACGCACTCAGCGGCGGTGAACTCGCACGCGTGACCATGATAGGCGCGCTGCTGGGTGACGCCGGTCTGCTCGTGCTCGACGAGCCGACCAATCACCTCGACGCGGCTGGCCGCGCATGGCTGCGCAGCGCGCTTTGCGCATGGCGAGGCGGCCTCGTCGTGGTGAGCCATGATCGTGCATTGCTTGGAGACATGCAGCGCATTGTCGAAGTCACGCCCACGGGGCTTCGAACTTATGGCGGCAACTATGCCAGCTACCGCACCCAGCGCGATGCGGAGCACGAAGCGGCGAAGAGCGCGCTCAGCCATGCGCGTACCGAACGCGAGCGCGCCACGCGCAAGCTCCAGCGCGAACACGACACGATCCAGCGGCATGCCGCTGGCACCTTGCGTTACGCGAAGACGGCCAATTTATCGTCGATGGCGAAGGAGGGGATCAAGGGCGGTGGGCGCAATGTGATGGGGCAGGTCAGGGCCGAGCAGCGCGAGCACAAGGAGGCGCTCGACGAGCGCGTTACCGAGGCGGCCGCACATGTCGAACCCGAGGCGCCCGTGCTCGTGGCGATGCCAGGCGCAGAAGTCAGCGCGCGCCGCCAGGTCTTCACGCTCGAAGAGGCCCGGCTGCCGTGGCTTGCCCACGACGATCCCGCCGCCACGCTCACCTGGTCGTGCAGCGGCCCTGTGCGCGTGGCGCTGAAGGGGCCAAACGGATGCGGAAAGTCGACGCTGTTGCGCCTCCTTGCTGGGCAACTCGCGCCCCATACGGGGCGCAGCGTGACGCATGTTCGCTGTGCCTACCTTGACCAGAAGCTCGTACAGCTCGATCCCGACTGCTCGATCGTCGAGCAGCTTGGGTTGCTCGAAACACCGCTCGCAGAAGGGGCGTTGCGCAGCCGGCTCGCGCTGCTGCAGCTCGACGCCAGGCGCGTGACGCAACCGGCGCGCTACCTGAGCGGCGGGGAGCGGTTGAAGGCCGCACTCGCCTGTGCGCTCTGGCGCGGCACGCCGGCACAGTTACTGTTGCTCGACGAACCGACCAACCATCTCGACCTCGAATCCGTGCGTGCGATCGAGGGGGCGCTAGCGGACTTCCCGGGCGCGCTGATCGTGGCTTCACATGACGCGGATTTCATCGCCGCGCTGGCGCCGACGCATACCATGCAATGGAGCCGCGAGGGATGGCGCTACGATCCTGTGATCTGATCCGACGATGCGACCGAACCTGTCGTCGTGCGGAATTCGGCGGGCTGGCTGTGACCGTGACAACGGACAGCGAGACAAATGACTGCAGCGAAGCACTGGCGCACAGCGATTGCATGGCGGATGTCGCGTTACCTAGTCGAAGGCGGTGCAGAGGCGTTCGATCGGTACTGCAATCAATATGCAGATCGAAAAGGCGAGACCGAAGGTGAAGGCCACGGAAGCCGTCGCGCCACACCACGCGATGAATCGCCGTGCATCGCGCTTTTCCTTCGCGACGTAGGCAGTCTTGCGCCAGGCGCGGCCTGCGGCGTAGGTAATGACGAGCGCAAGCACGAGCGCGCAGACCGAGGCGATGCCGAGGATCCATTGCGTGCCGTGCCAGCCCGGCATCGGGTCCTGCGTGACGGCGTCGGCGCAGGCCGTGGAAACGAGCGTAACGCCAAGTGCCAGATGCAGCAGCCAGATGAGCGGCACTGCGCACAGACCGAGCCAGCCGGCGACGCGCTGCGCGAGCGTGGGTTCTGGATTCGAACTGGCGCGGGTTGGTTGCCCGGATGACGGGGCGGACGTCATGGGTTCCTCCTGCAGGACGCCATGGGATTGGCGGCGCAGGAGGTGTGCCTGAGGTGGCTATCTAATTGGACATAATATAATTTATCGCACTTTTTGATGTAGATCCGCGGGTCGCCCGATGCGCTCGCAGCGGGAATTAAAGCCGACGGAATACCAGGCTCGCGTTGACGCCCCCGAAACCAAATCCATTGGAGATCGCATATTCCGTCGATATTCTGCGGGCCGATCCGCCGACAATGTCGATGCCGTCCGTTGCCGAATCAGGCTGCGTCAAGTTGAGCGTAGGCGGCGCAAGCTGGTCTCGCAGCGCGAGCACCGTGAAAATGGCTTCCACGCCGCCAGCGGCCCCAAGCAAATGTCCTGTCGAAGATTTGGTGGCTGATACGGCGGGACCTCGACCTGTTCCAAATATCGCCTTAATGGCCGCCAACTCACTGATGTCGCCTACGGGCGTGGACGTCGCATGGGCGTTCAAATGCCCGATCAGCCTGGGTTCAAGGTTCGCCTGCTGGATTGCCAGCTCCATCGCCCGACGTCCGCCGGCGCCGTCCTCGGGCGGAGACGTCATATGGTGTGCGTCGGCGCTCGTGCCATACCCCATCACTTCCGCAAGCGGAGTGGCGCCCCGCTGCAATGCGTGCTCCAGGTCTTCTATGACGAGCATGCCGGCGCCCTCTCCCATGACAAAGCCGTCTCGCCCAGCATCGAACGGGCGGGACGCCTGAGCGGGTCGATCATTAAAGCCCGTGGACATGGTTCTTGCCGCGGCGAATGCCCCCAGGCTGACGCGATCGATACAGGCCTCGGCTCCGCCACACACGGCAATATCGGCTTCGCCAGCGCGAATCAGGCGCGCTGCGTCGCCAATGGCCTGTGCGCTGGCAGCACAGGCAGTGACCGGTGCGCCCAGGGGACCACGAAATCCGTGGCGAATGGATATATGGCCCGCCGCCATGTTGGCCAGGAAACTCGGAACGGTGAAAGGAGAAAGTCGCCTTGGACCCCGTTCGTCAGTAGTCCGGACGGCCTCCACAATCGCACCGAACCCACCTACGCCGGATGCCACGATTGTTGCTGTCCTTTGGCGGGCGCTTTCTGTTGCAGGTTGCCACCCCGATTGATTCAGAGCCTCTTGCGCCGCGGTCAACGCAAAGAGGCTGAAGCGGTCCATCTTCTTCTGGTCCTTGGGTTCCACCGCGAGAGCGGGATCGAATCCCCATGGGCAGTCTGATGTCAACACAGGCACGACGCCACCGACCTTCGATGCAATCCCTTCGGTGACGTCGCCAGGCAAACCGGCCAGGCCTGAATGCCCCTTCAAGAGGCGGCTCCATACGGATTCGACGCCACATCCCAATGGCGACACCATACCCATGCCAGTCACAACGATCCGTCTCGTGCTCAAACCAAGCTCCCTTTTGACCGACGAAGAAACGCCGCCAGAAATTGGCGCAACGCGCCATCTGGCCGCTATCGCAAACTTCAGGCGTAGCAGAATTTCCCGGCCAGTATAGGCGCAGGGCTAGCAGAGAACTGGCGCATCGCGCCAATCAATGTGCAAAATGCGCCATAATGGACGAACCATGAAATTGTCCTCGCAAAGCCCTCTCACGCTTTCCGCCCACTTCTTGCACGGGATGCTGCGCGTCATTCGTGCCCGTCACGGAGAAGGCGTAGCAGCACAAGCACTCGCCAGCGCCGCCATCCCCCCGTCCCTTCTCAATCAGCCTGACGCTCGAATGACACGTCAGCAATACGTCGCGTTGTACAGGACAGTCGCGGCGACGCTCGATGACGAGATGCTGGGACTATGGTCCAGGCCGATCCGGGGTGGCACGTTGAAGTACCTGATGCTCAGCTTGCTGGACGCGCCTACCGTGCTGGTGGCGTTCAATCGGTTTGTCCGTTTCTGGAATTTGTTGCTGGATGACTACCGGTTGCAGATATCAACGAAGAAGGATCTGGTGCGACTGGCTCTGGCGGAGCGAACGTCTGGCACACAGGTCACGCCACTTGGGCATGAGTTGATGATGAAGCTCGTTCACGGCATCGCATCATGGCTGCTTGGCAGGGAGATCAACCTGCATCGGGTCGAGTTCAGTTTCGCCAAGCCGAGGCATGTAGAGGACTACGCATTCTTGTTCCCAGGTCCAGCGCACTTTGATTCAGAGGTGACGAGCATTTATTTCTCGTACCAGGATTGTGCGGAGCCGTTCAAACGCGAGAAACACGCGCTATGGGAATTCCTGAAGCGTGCTCCCGGAGACTGGACATTCACCGCACTTCACTACGGATCCATTGTGGCTAAGACGCGCGAGTATCTTGAACAGAATATTGCGCAGCCGGTGACGATACAGGATCTTGCACAGGCGCTGCACACGTCTGTACGCACGCTCAACCGCAGATACGCAGAGGAAGGAACGCATTTCCAGCTGGTGAAAGACGGACTACGACGGGATATCGCAGTCCATCGGCTGACAAACTCGAACACGAGCGTGGCCGCGCTCGCATTTGATCTCGGCTTTTCCGACGCCACCGTTTTTTGCCGCGCATTTAAACACTGGACCGGCAGTAGTCCTACTGACTATCGCAAAGGCACTCGGCAGGGTGAATGACGTGGCAGTCCACACGCACAGAACAGCACTGCACGCCACGCCGTCCCAGGCGGGGGCGGCGTGGGACTCATCGCCTGACCAGGTCAGACGAAACCGCTTGTGACCCGCCAAAGAACACCGGCCTCAATCGAAGATCAGGCTTGTTTTGGCGCCGCTCGCTCGCGTTAGCGCACGGCTGCCCTCGGGCCGAGGTAGTCGGAAGTGCGGCGAAATTTCCTGACCACTCCTCCCACTCTAAATTCGCGCGCACCCGCTGGCCTCCATCACTTGATGAAGATCGACCAGAAATGCGCAGCATGGCGTGCCTGCATTGATCATGCCTGGACGGTTGGCTGGAGCGGGTGCCGCCGACGTTCGAGAGCTTCTCTTTCGACATCCTGAATAATCTCACCTCAGTTGGGTGCCGACGGTTTTGACCCTCCAATCTACAGATCAATTCGCTGCAAAGCGGCAAACGTCGATGGCCACAGCGAAAGCGGGTGTTCGACTGGTTGATCGTGCGACTTTGCGCTTAAGATGAACTTCTGCGCGCATCACCTTGTGCACGCCCGCGAATGGCGGGAGCCAGGGCAGCGCCTGGATCAACGCCAACAGGTGTTTTCATCATGCATGCGAGCGTGCCCGCCGCGGTCGCCGGTCGTGCGGCTGCAATGAGGCCAAGGAGCGCGGCGCTGGCGACGTTTGGCCTGCCTGGCTGGTCGGCCCGGCTTCGCCACGCCTTGCTCGCAACGGCATGCGCGCTGGGCGCGGCACCGGGCGCGCTCGCCGACACACCCGACAATACAGTCGATTCGGCCCACACGGCGGGCACCGTCACCACCGCGAGCCGCACCGGCCCCACCGTTTCGCCACGAGACGCCGCCGTGCGCCAGGTCGTGCTCGGAATCATCAGCTTTACGCACTGGCCGACGCCGCCTGGCCACCTGCACCTGTGCGTGACGGGCCGGCCCGACTACGCACAAGGCCTGGTCGACACGATGCAGGCCGGCTCGACGCCGCTCGAGGTGCAGCATTTCCCCTTTGATGATTCCGCCCTTGGCGCAGCCTGTGAAGTCGTCTATCTCGGCGACCTCAACGGTGCCGAGAGACAGCGGGTCAGCGCCACCGTGGCTGGCCGCCCGGTCCTGACGATTGCGGAACACGATCCGACCTGCACCGCGGGCAGCATGTTCTGCCTGAATGTCGATGGCGAGCGCGTTACGTTCGACATCAATCTCGATGCCGTAGCGCGCAGCGGCGTACGCGTCCAGCCCAATGTCCTCAATCTCGCGCGGCGGCCGGTGACGCCATGAGACGGCCCTCGCCCCCCGCTTTCCCTGCGCGCCCGACGCTGCAAAGCGTATTGCGCCGCGCGCATCTGCGTCTGGCGTTCGTTGCCGTCACGATGGCCGCAGTGTCGTTGATCATGGTCGCCGTGATCGCATTGCGTGCCTATGCCGGCAACAACCTGAACCTGCTGGCGCGCTCGCTCGCCTATACGGTCGAGGCGGCGTTGGTATTCGGCGACCGCATTGCGGCGACCCAGGCGATCGTGCTGATCGCCAAAGAAGAGGACGTGGCCGAGATCGTCGTCTCGGACAGCGCGGGTCGACCCTTCGCGGCATGGCAGTCGCCAGCCGCCAATGCGATCGCCAGGCTCGAGCGGTCGGTCGCCGACATTGCGCTGCCTGGCCCCGTCACCGTGCCGGTGGTCCACGACGGCGTTGTCGTCGGTTACGTCGAAGTGCGTGGCCAGGGGCACCAGTTCTTCGGTTTTCTGCTCGGCGGCGTCGGTGGCATCCTCGCGTGCCTCGCCGTTAGCGTGCTTGGCGCTTATGTCAGCTCGAAGCGCGTGCTGCGCAGCATCGTCGCTCCGCTGCACGCGCTGGCAGGCGTTGCCCACGCAGTGCGGCGCGAGCGTGCGTTCGAGCAGCGGGTCGAGCCCGCGGCAATCGCTGAACTTAACGAGCTCGGCAACGACTTCAACGCCTTGCTCGACGAATTCGAAGACTGGCAAAACACCCTGCGCCACGAAAACGCGTCGCTCGAACACAAGGCGACCCACGACGCGCTCACCGGCCTGCCCAATCGTTGGCAATTCGAGGCTCGCCTCATGCGTGCGCTCGACGAGGCCATGGTGACAAGGCAGCGCGTCGCCGTCCTCTATCTCGACTGCGACCGCTTCAAGGAGATCAACGACGGCCTCGGCCATGAAGCCGGCGATGCGGTGCTGATCGGTATCGCGGCGCGGCTGCGTACGCAGTTGCGCGAGGTCGATCTGGTGGCACGCCTCGGCGGCGACGAATTCGCCGTGATGCTGGCGCCGATGCGCGAACTGGCCAGCGCCACCCGTATCGCCGAGGACATACTGTCGAGCATGACACCGTCGATCACCTTGCCCGATGGCCGTATGGTGGCCACCATGATGAGCGTCGGGATTGCGCTGTATCCCGATCACGCGTGTGACGCGAACGGCTTGCTGCGGGCCGCAGATGCCGCGATGTACCGGGCCAAGCGTGCGCGGCCGGGCTCGTGGCAATTTGCTGAAGGTGTCGCAGGACAGGCTTGACGTTATGGCATGGCCCACCGGCCGGGTCTGTCGCAAGAATTTGCAACCGTGCGCGCAACGCCGGCGCGCTCGAGGGGAATGCGATGAAAAAACACTCGTCTCCTGCAGGTAGCTGGCGGATGGGCATCGGGAGCGCACTGCTCCTGTGTATGCTGCTTGGGGCCTGCAAGACGCCGCCGCTTTACCGTGGTCTGACGCAGACGCAAGTTCAGGCACTCACGTCGGCGGGCTTTGAGGAGACCGAGCAGGGTTTCGAGTTCGGCTCGACCGGACCCATTCTGTTCGACTTCGACCGCTACAACCTCAAGCCCGACAGCCGCAGGATTGTCGAGCACATCGGCCATACGCTTATGTCGGCGGGGCTGACCAGCGTGCGAGTCTATGGCTACAGCGACGGAGAAGGCGCGAATGCCTATAACTTCGAGTTGTCAAGACGCCGTGCGGAGGTCGTGGCGCTCGAACTGATCGACACCGGCCTGCCTGCTGGGGATGTCGAGATCATCGGGAAAGGTAAGCGTGATCCGGTGGCGGATAACCGCACGGAAGCCGGCCGGGCTCAAAACCGCCGTGTCGCGATTGTCGTCTCGCCACGCTGAGAGTCTATGGAAAATAACCGATTGCTCCAGTTCACGCAGACCTCATTCCCTGGCTGCCGGTTTCACCATGCCTTCCAGTTGATAAAGCTCGATCTTTCGATAAAGTGTGCTTCGCGAGACACCGAGCGCGCGTGCGGCTTGCGCGAGGTTACCGTGTGTATTGTGCACCGCGCGTGCAATGGCCAAACGCTCGGTTGCCTCGAGACTTGCCGCCTCGTCACGCAGCGAGGGGATGGCGCCGGACATCGAGATTTCGTCAAGCAATTCGACAGGCAAATCGTCGAGTGAAACGGCAGGTTCGCTGGACGTCAACAGCATATTCTCGATTACGTTGCGCATTTCCCTCACATTGCCGGGCCACGAGTAGGCACGCAGCACGGCCATCACCTCCGTGCCGAGTTGTCGTTCGGGGACACCATGGCGCAAGGCAAGCTTGCGGTTAAAGTGCTCGACTAGCAGATCGATATCGATGTCCCGTTCGCGTAGCGGCGGAATACGTAGGCGCGTAACACTGATCCGGTAATACAGATCGCGGCGAAAGCGACCGGACTCGACCTCTTCGCGCAGATTGCGATTGGTCATTGCCAGCAAGCGCACATCCACGCGGCGCGGTTGCGTATCGCCCAGGCGGTAAATGACGCCCTCTTCCAGTACGCGCAACAGAACGGGTTGAAGTTCGAGCGGCATTTCACCGATCTCGTCGAGACAAAGCGTCCCGCCGTGAGCCAGTTCGAAACGGCCGGGCCGCCCTTCCGTTGTCGCGCCGGTAAAAGCGCCACGCACGTGACCAAACAGTTCGCTGGCAATCAGTTCCTTCGATGCCGCACCGCAGTTATACGCGACAAACGGGCCGGTGCCGCCCTCTTCACCATGAATCGCGCGCGCGAACAACTCTTTGCCAACGCCCGTTTCACCCTCGATGAGCACCGGAACACGCCTGCTGGCAAGCTGACGCCCGCGATTGACGGCAGCCTGCATCGCGGAACTTTGCCCCTGGATTTGCGCGAAGCCGTTGCGCTGTGGATCAGCTTCGCCGCGACCGGCGAGTCGTACACTCACAGGCCGCGTCCTGGCCGGCACGACCAGCATCGCCCCAATCGGGCTGCCGTCGACGACGACAGGGTTGAACCATTCGGCGCTCAAGCCAGCGGGCAAATGCTGCGCCCAGTCTTCAACGGCAGAGGTCTCGCTCATGCCAGGAAAACGCTCGCCAATACCGACCGGCAACGTGACTCTGCCAGTGGTATGCACGAGCCGGCCACTGCGATCGATCGCGACCATCCCGGTCGCATCCGACGACGACACCCGCTGCAGGCAAAACGCCAGCAAACGCATATGTTCGCGAGCGGCCTGCTCGGCGAGCACCATTTCGATTTGACGCGCGGCGGTCACCGCCAACGTAAGATTGTTGATCTGATAAGTGGAAGGCGGCCCGGAAATATCGAGTACGCCGATCACTGCGCCCGTGCCCGGCTCGCATATTGGCGCGGCCGCGCAACTCCATGCCTTGATGCCTTCGCAGAAGTGCTCCGACGCATGAATATAGGTCGGCTCGCGCGTAGCCAGCGCGGTGCCGATACCATTGGTGCCCGCACTGCCCTCGCACCAGTCGCCGCCAATAGTCAAATGGATTTTTTCGCCGGCCGCCTGCGTGCGCAAATCGCCGGCTGCTTTCAGGATGACGCCGTCCTGATTCGTGAGCAGCAAGATTGAATGTGAATCTGCGAACAGGTCGGCTGTGACAGTGAACAGGCGATCAGCCGCGGCCAGCAGATCGCGATGGCGCCAGAGCAGCGCCGCGACTTCGTCGCCATGTACCGCGATAGGCGCTGAAACCGCAGTCGGACTCACGCCTGAGCGCAAGCTGCGTTGCCATGAGTCGATGAGCGCCGGGGGAGCGGAAGTCGAGGATTCGCCCGCCAGAAAGCGCTCCCAGGCGAGCATCGTGCCCCGATCGGAGTGACGGAGGTTAGCGCGCTGCGCGTTGGCCACGATGCCACGCATCTCAGCCTGATGACCAGGATCCGACATGCTGCCAAGCTGATGTCTCCTCGCCACAACGTCCTCCTGGGCGATGGGTCAACGCGGAGCCGGGCCCTGCGGCCGGCTTCGTCATGACTAGCTAGAATATTGTGGCTGGACGAATCTTGCCGACTTCTATTTTTCAAACCCAGCAGCGAACGCGCTCGCAGTATATGCCTGAATCCTCAACAAGTCTTTTGGGGGAAACACGGTCAGCAAACCGCGTACCCCGCCTCGCCTTGCACTTTCATTAATCTCTTTGTCACGCGTTTGTCAGCTCCCCCAGCCGGGAATACCAACGCCACATGTTTGCAGCACCAACACGACGTTGAACGATAAAACCACCAGCGCGGCCACGCTGGCGACGACCGTCGTAACCGTGCGATTTGCGTAGTCGCCCATCACTGCATCGCAGCGCGTAAACCACAGCAAGGCCGCCATCGGCAGCGGCAGCGCGAGACTCAAAACCACCTGACTCAAGATAAGTGCACGCGTTGCGTCGACACCGAGCGCCACCACCGCGAACGCGGGCACCATTGTGACGGCTCTGCGCAACCACAGCGGAAATTTGAAGCCGACAAACCCCTGCATGATCATCTGGCCCGCCATGGTGCCCACCACCGAACTGGATACGCCCGAAGCAATCAGCGATATCAGAAAGATGCTCGCCGCGCCTGCGCCGAGCAGCGGCGCAAGTGTGCGGTACGCGTCCTGGATTTCCGCGACCTCGGCATGGCCATGATGAAACGCACTCGCAGCCATGATCACCATTGCCATATTGATGACGCCGGCAATGCTCAGCGCGACCATCACTTCGAGGTTCGAAAACTTCAATAGTTGCTTACGCTCCTTCCCGCTGCGCGCGACCACGCGATCCTGCGTCAGTGCCGAATGCAGGAACAACGTATGAGGCATGACCGTTGCACCGACGATACCGACCGAGATCGTCAATGCATCCCTGTCCGGCAGGCTTGGCGAAAACGCGTGGAGCAGAACCTTCGGCCAGACCACCGGCGCGATGAACAACTCGGCGAGATACGAGAGGCCAATGACGCCCACCAGTGCGCCGATAGCGAGTTCAAGCGGCCGAAACCCGGCGCTTTCGAACAACAGGAGTCCGTATGTCACCAACGCCGTAATCGCCATTCCCACGAGCAACGGCAGATGGAACAGCAATGCGAGCCCGATCGCGCCGCCGAGAAATTCGGCCAGATCGGTGGCCATGGCTGCGATCTCGCTCGCCCCCCACATCAACAGCACAACCGGTTTAGGGAACCGTTCCCGACACAATTGCGCGAGGTTTTTACCCGTGACAATGCCAAGTTTCGCCGACATCGCCTGAAACAACATGGCCACGAGGTTCGCCAGCACCACCACCCACAGCAACGTGTAGCCGTATCGGGCGCCCGCCTGAATATTCGTCGCGAAGTTGCCGGGGTCCATGTAGGCCACGGAAACGACGACCGCCGGACCGGCAAACGGCAGCAGCTTCAAGGCGCCACGACGGCGCCCTTCCAGTACCTCGCGCGCAGCAAGCATCGTGCGCGCTGTACTTGCCCCCGAATTCGCCAGGCTCGCTGGCCGAACGCGATCATCCATGCGTGCGCTCCCGTTGTTCCCGCAATGCGCAGGAGCGCCCTCCCGGGCAGGCAGGTATGGCGATCACGCTATGGCTTTGAGGATCGCACTGGCAACGCCGTGCATCAACGCAGCGGTCGTTGCGCTCACATCGCATAGCAAAACCGAAAGCCCACACAGCGTGATGCTCCAACCCAGCGTGACCTTGAGCACGCGCATCGTGGGCATCGCGCCAACATGCCGGACCGTCGTCGCAGTCGCACCGAAGTGACGGCTGGTATCTCTCGCCATTGTTCGTCTCCCCACGGCGGCGCCTGCCCGGTCTGCGCGGGCCGCGGCCATGCCAGACCGGCCTCCGGATACGGAAAGCCGGCTACGCCAGTCTTGTCTTCTATGCCCGGCCGAGCCGCTCGGCGCCTGCGCCCAACGCGGGGCCGGCGGTCGGATCGATCGTCTCCGGCTTTTTGGCGATCAGCGTCTGGGTGGTGAGAATCAGCCCTGCTACCGAGGCCGCATTTCGCACCGCACTGTAGCTGACCTTGACCGGATCGATGATGCCGGCTTCGGCGAGGTTCACGAAGGCGCCGCGACGCGCGTCGAGCCCCATTCCGGGTTTTGCGCGTACCGCTGCGCTGACGATCGCCGCGCCGTCGAGGCCGCAATTCGTGGCAATGTGAAAGAGCGGCTTTGCCAAGGCGCTTTGCAAGAGCCGCGCACCTTGCTGCACGCTGCCATGGCTACGCGCGATGACACCCTCCAGTTCGGACGAGACCTGCAGCAAGGCCATGCCGCCACCCGGCACGACACCTTCGGCAATCGCCGCGCGCGCCGCGTGAATCGCGTCGTCGATCAGATGCAGCCGGCGCTTCTGTTCGACCGGGGTTGCGCCACCCGCGAGAATCAGCGCGGTGCCGCCCGACAGCTTGGCGAGCCGCACCTGAAACTTGTCGCGCTCGACATTCTCCGGCGCCATCTCGTACTGGCGCGCCACCTGTTGCCGGCGCGCCGCTACTGCCGTGGGATCGCCGCCACCTGCAGTGATGATGGTCTGGTTCGACGAGATGCGTACCTGGCGCGCGCTCCCCAGGTCGCCCAATTGCGTGGCTTCGAGCTTTCCGCCCAGGTCGCGGGCAACGACCTTGCCGCCTGTCACGATGGCGATGTCTTCGAGCATCGCCTTGCGCCAGTGTCCGTACTCCGGTGGATGAATCGCCGCTACGGGCATGCCGCCGTTGTCGCGCCATGCGAGCAGCGTCATCACGCAGGCTGGCGCCACCTCTTCGGCGATGATCAGCAGCGGTCGTTTGCTCTGCGTCGCGAGCGCCTGCAGCGCGGCCACTTCCTCCTGCGACTGCAGCCGCTGATCGGTCATCAGAATGAGCGGGTTGTCCAGCACCACCTGCATTCTTTCGATGTCGGTCACCATGTGATGAGACAGGTAGCCGCGATCGAACGCCATCCCGTCCACCACTTCGAGACGGGTTTCGACGGTATTGCCGTATTCCACATCGACGATGCCGTCGGCGCCCACGCGTTCCAGTGCTTGCGCCACAAGGTTGCCGGTAAACTCGTCGTTGGCTGCCACCACAGCCACGGCGCGCACTTCGTCACTGCTGCGCAGGGGCGTTGCCGAGCGCTTGAGCGAATCGATTGCCTCGTTGACGGCCAGTTCCAGCCCCTGCACTAGTTCGACCGGGTTGGCGCCCTGCGAGAGGCACGCGAGGCCCTCCTGAACCAGTGCGTCGGCGAGCACAGTCGCGGTGGTCGTGCCGTCACCGGCGACTTCGTTGGTCTGCCTGGAGACTTCGCGCACGACTTGCGCGCCAATGTTCTCGAATGGATCTTCGAGTTCGATCTCGCTGGCAATGCTCACCCCGTCGCGCGAGATGATCGGCGAGCCGATTGGCCGGTCGATGATTGCGTTCATTCCACGCGGGCCCAGCGTGCCTCGCACTGCCTTGGCCAGTTTCGCGATACCCCGACCTAGCGCCATGCGCGCTTCGTCGTCATGCAGCATGATATTCGGCATGATCCTGTCCCTCCTGATCCGGTTAGTTCTGGTTGCTCTTGTTTACTCTGCTGCGCGAGGCGCCTCTCGTGCAGGCGCGAACGACCCGCCGGGCTTCGCATCGCGAGTGCGCACGAAGTGCACCGGTTTGATCTCGACTGCCGGTGCGGATGTGCAACCCTCGCCGTAGCGGGCAGCCAGCAGACCGCGGCAAAGCGCGCCGTTGAATTCGGCATTGACGCCGACCCTTCGCAACGCTCGCAGGTATGCGCCTAGCTCGTCTGCAACCAGCGCTTCACCTTGCGCGTCGACGAATGCCAGCGCCTCTTCCTGCTCTGCTTCGGCATTGGCACCACGCCCTGCAACGAATCGCCGCTCGACGTATCGCGCTACGAGCCGCCGCGTTTTCTCATCGTCCGTGCTCTCACCTGCCAGCTCTGACAACTGCGCCATGCTCAGGCACACCAGCTTTGCGGGCTCGTTGCCTTGCCCCAGCAGCCAGCTTAAAAGCGCCTCCTGCCGCCGCTGGAAAGCCTTGACGAGAAAAATGCGCCGTACGTCCTCCACCTCGCCATTGGCCTCGCCGCCGAAGGTCTGCTGGAACGATCGTCCGGCGGCTACACCTCGATTGATTTCGGCGGCGTACATATGCTCGTCGAGCGCAATAGTGATGTTCGTCGCCCATGGCAAGCCCGCTATCGCCCGCCGCATGTCGTCGGCCATCAGGTAGGCGAAATTCGCCGCGCACCAGTAGGTCGGCAAGCGGAAACCGATCGACACACAGCCGCCCTCGACCTCGACCGTGGTGACGAACCCCAGCTCCGTCACCGACTCGTCGAGTTCAGGGTCAGCAACCGTCGCGAGCCGGGACCAGACCTCGGCGACGCGGCCCGATGCGACCTCCGCCCCGATTGCGGCCGAAGCTTGCACAACGAGCGGCGTGCTCATGCGCCTGCCGCTGCCGGTTGCCGGACATCCTCCAGCAAGGCCTTTTGCGCCTCGACATCGATGCCATACAGGCGCGCCGCGTTGAGCCCGAGGATCTTTTTCTTGGCCGTCAATGACAACTGCACACCGGTTTCCTTGCTGACCGACTCGGGCAATTCGAAGGCCATGAATTTTTCGATCAGCCATTTCGGCGACCAGATGCCGTAGTCGCTGCCGTAAAGAATCTTGTCCTCGCCGATCCAGAACAGCAGCTCCGAGATCACATGCGCGAAGTATTCCGGCCGCGTATGAATGAACGGCAGCACCACGGCGAGGCCGCCGTAGACGTTCGTCTCCTGGGTCGCGATCCAGCAGAAGTCGTCGAGTCGCGGCAAACCACAGTGCTCGACAATGAAATTCAGGTTCTGAAAACTGGTCGCGGCATCGTCGACATCGGCCACGTCGAACGCGTCGCGATTCAGCGGCAGAATCGTCGGTCCCTTGTGAACGTGGATGTTCTTGATCCCCAACTTCTCGCAGCGTTCGAAATAGCGTTGCACGCTCGGGTCCGACAGCTTGTAGCCCTTGCTGTCGCCGCGCCATTCCGCCGTGTAAAGCTTGACGCCCTGAATCTTGTAGAGCGACGCAAGCTCCTCGAGTCGATCGAGGCCGGCTTCCCCATCGCGTGGATCGAACGCACCGTTGACGATAAAACGGTGCGGATACTTCTTCTTCAAGACGTAGTTGGCCTCGGTCGTGTTGAAGCCGTTCTTGTAGAAGTCGGTCAGATACGTTGGCTGACAAATCGCCATGTCGTCGTAACCCGTGACGAACAGGTCGTCGACCATCGCCTCTTCGCCGTATTTGTCGAACTTCTCCTTGGGCCACAGATACTCCTTGGGGCTCAGGTTCGAGTGATACGCATAGAAGCAGTCAATGAATTGCTGGCCGTGCACGTTCTTGACGTTGGCCTTGCTGCCGTCCCATAGATGAACGTGGCCGTCGATGATGAAGACTTCTTCACCGTCCGTGGTTCGATACATGGCATTCGTCTCCTTGGTTGTACGAACGGCCCTTCGCCATAGCGGGAAACGGGCCGTATGGTTGGATCGGGGGGTGTCCGCTCACTCGTAAGCCATCGCATCGTCCATATTGCCGAACAGCACGACCGTCTCGTCGTCGATCATCACCATGCGCCCGTAATGGGTCGAGGTGGAAATCTCGAACAGATGCGGCGTCATCTCGCGGCCTAGCGCTTCGCTGATTTCGCCCATCTTGAACTCGATCTTGCCCTGGCCGTCGATGCGAATCATCGCTGGCAGATACGTCACCGTGATGCCCGGTTTCGCAGCCATCAGTTCGGCGATCGCGCGCGCCTCGACGCTATCGTTCATCGTCACACCGCATTGGTGCGAGATGGTCTGCTCGAAGCGGACGTCCTTCATCGACTTGAAAATGTTGTCGGTATGCACTGACATTGCGTACTCCTCTGCGCGGTGGATTCGAATGGTTCGAGCGGCGCTCAGGCGCGGATCGACGAAGGAAAGTGAACGCCGATCTCTCTCGCGATCATCTCCGCCCGTTCTATCGCGCTGTTCAGACAGTCGTTGAACTGGGCCGTTTTCACGTGCGGAATCGACCAGATCGGCTGCAACTGCTTCGCAGCGGCCAGAGCCAGCACGCCGTGTTTCTCCAGCCACGCGCCGAACAGCTTGCGATTGGCTTCGCCGTACTGCGGGTCGTTCGTGAGCATATGGAACAGTTCGACCGCGTTGGCCAGATTGCGCTCGTAGTCGCCTTCCGCAGCCGACACGACGGTCGGCGTCAGAAAGTCGTTTTGCGCCGCTGCGACCTGCATGATGAATCCGCTGCGAAACAGGTCTGCAACGAGCGGTTCGAACACAACGTTCACGGCGAAGTACTTCTCGAGAAAGTCGGTGGCCCCGCCGATGGCTTCCACCGCACGACGCGTGTCCTGCCAGATGGGATCGCTCAGCCAGTGCTGCTTGCCCGCATCGAGGTCGAGATTGGGCAGGTCGAGCGCGATCTCACCCAGGTAGAGTGTCAAATCCTGAGCGAAGCGCAGCTTGTACGACGCATTGGTCAGGATCGCGCTATTGATCATCTGCGTGTAGCCGTAGCGCTGCGCATGCATCGTGGAGGTGCCCAAACCGAACTCGGCATGCTTGTATGCGCCCAAATGCGCTTCCAGCACCTTGATCCACGTTTTGTCGAAGCGCTTGACTGCCCCGGAGCGCCGCGCGTTCTGAATCGCGCCACTGATCATCCCGACGATGGTCGACTGACGCTGGTAGTGCGTGCGCTCCCACTCCTCGTCGACGGCGCGGAACTTGTGCCAGTCCGAGCTTTTGGCAGCCGTCCACGTTTGCGAATACGTCGGCGTGCCGTCGGCGAATGAAAGAATCCAGTCTTGCAGCAGATAGCGATGCGGATCGGGCTGCACGTCTACGGTCATGTCTTCGTAGTGGCTGGCCTTGCGGCCCTTCGGCTCGAAGTAGTTGTACTTGCGGCTGTCCCAGCCGGCAAACTGGGCCGCGCCGGCCGCGCCCGATTTCACCGGCGACTGCTCTGCCAACGTACTCATGTTAGTCCTCCTTCACGTTTCGGTTATGGACATCCTGTCAGCGAACCGCCTGCGTAAACTTGTCGAAATACAGCCGCTCGGGCGCAACACCGGCCATTTGAAGAACCGGCATCACCGCCTCGATCATGGGAGTGGGGCCGCACGCGTAGGCGTCGATCTCACCCGCGAGCGCTTCCTCTCGCAGGGTGCGCCCGACCACCTCGTGGATAAAGCCGGTCTCGCCCGTCCAGCCGTCATCCGGTTCGGCGTTCGAAAGCGCCGGAATAAAGCGGAAATCCGGCAGCCTCTGCGCCAGGTCCGCGAACTCGTCGAGATAGAACAGATCGCGCCGGCTGCGCGCACCGTAGAAAAAGCGGATGGGGCGCTCCTCGCCGCTTTGCACGTGATCGCTCAGGATCGACCACAGCGGCGACATGCCTGACCCTCCGCCGACGAGCACCATGGGTCCAGGCTGATCCTCGCGCCGGAAGCAGGTGCCGTACGGGCCCTTCGCAATCAGCCTGTCCCCTGGACTGAGCCCGCCATCCAGTTGCGACGAGAACGCCCCGTTGGGATACTTCTTGATGATGAATTGCAGCGTCGATTCACCGTCGGGCGTATTGGCCATGGAAAACGATCGCGTGATGCCCGCGCCCGGAATCGTCAGGTCGACGTATTGTCCGGCCCAGAAGCGCAAAGGCCTCGAAAGCTTCACCTCCAGCAGCCTGATGTCGTGCGTGAGCGCCGTGATCTTCGTGAGCGTCGCGTCATATTCGCTGACCGCGATCGAGCGGCGCATCAGGTCTTCGTCGTAGTTCAGCAGTTCGACGGTCAGATCGCTATAGGCGAGCGTGCGGCATAGCAGGATATGGCCGGATTCGCGTTCGTAGTCGGGCAGCGCGAAGGTCGAATACTTCTTGAGTTCGACATCGCCTTCAATGAGCAGCGACTTGCAGCTGCTGCACTGCCCCTCCTTGCATCCATGCATCACCGCGATGCCTTGGCGAAACGCGGCGTCTAGCACTGTTTCGCCTTCCGCCACCGACATCTGCACGCCGACTGGCTCGAAGTACACGGTATGGAATATCTTGTCGTCGCCCTGGTCCGCCATCTCGCGCCTCGCTTCTTGCGTGTCGCTCATCGTGTGCTCCTCATCCGTCCGGCGGCAAACTGTGCGCCGCCGGACCGGACGCCCTGGTCAGCTCACCGGATTGATCTTGAAGCCGGCGCGATACTCGGCGATGTGTTTCTCGCGCTGTTCCGGCGTCATGCCCCGCAGCAAGACAAGCGGGCTCTGGATCGTGTAGCCGCGTACATGGTCGAGCGTCCACATTTGCCGGTCGTCGAAGCGCAGATGCGGTTGCGGCACGAGCGTCTTGCCGTCGCTGCGCACGAAGCCCAGATCCTTGATGCAATCGGCGAGATCCCAACCGTGGTAGCACTCTTCCCATTGGCGGCGCCCGCTGAAGCGCCCCATTGCCGGTGTCGGTCTGCCTTCGTATTCGTCGGCGAACGCGACCTTATGCGTCCAGCGGCACAGCTCCGAGCAATAGGTGTACAGCTGGCCGTCGACTTCATCGACCACGAAGTCTTCGCGAATCAGGCAAGGCACGAGACAACTCCAGCAACGGTGTGGATAGACGTACCCGTTTTCCTGATCGAACAGCATGTTGGTTTCGCCCGGCACGCTCTTCTTCGCATACCACTTCCAGTAGTCGCCAAATTCGGCGTACCAGCCGGGGTACTTGTGCTCGAACCATTCGAAGTCTTTTTCGGTCTGTGCTTCGATGCGCCAGAAGTTCACCGGCCAGCCCACTGAGAAGAACTGCGCGACCTTGTGAACATAGTTCTGCTTGACGATGCGATCCCAGGCAGCAGCGACGTCCTCGTGATGAATCTTGATGCCGTACTTTTCCAGCGGCAGCATGTAGGTCCGGTAGTAATCCTCGTAGATCCACCGGTGCCACAACTCGGCGTACGATTCCTTGTTCTTGTCGCGGTCCGTGGTGCCGTATTCGATGAAGGTGCCAATCGCGGCGTCGACGATCGCATGGTTCTGCCAGAATGCGTAGCGCAGATCGCGCTCGAGCAGGAGATGGTTGTCCGGATCGTTGATGATCGACATGACCAGAGAGTGGCCATTGCCGATATGGCGGCTTTCATCCGACTGCACGGAAAGGAATACCGTCGGCAACGCATAATCGCCGTTGCGGGCGGCCTCCGAGGGCATCGCCACAAACAGCGTATTCGTGAACGCCGTTTCGGCCACCACCTGCAGGAACACGTTGGCAGCCGTCACCGCGTCGCCAGTGAGGAAGCCCTCGGCGAACTGGCGGCCGATCGTGGTGGCATAGCACTTGCCAAACGCGGCTTCCGTAATATCGAACCCGGCCGGATCGATGTAGTTTTCCATGTACCACTTTTTCAGGTTCATCTGGATCGTGGAGTGCCGGAACTCGTCGACCATCTGCATCGTAAAGCCGGTGCGCAAATCTTCGCCGGGCGCGAGCCGGCCGAGCATCGCCATTGAACGCGCAGCCGAGATTTCGGGGAACGGAATGATCGCGAGGAACAGCTTCATCCATTCCACCCAGCGGGGCTCGACGTTGCGGAACATGTCGCCGCGCAATGCCGCGTCGAGTGCGCCGTACACGCGGTTATCCTTCTCCTCCTGCATCGGGAAATAAGAGCGCAGCACCTGTTTCATCGGGTCGCGTGGCGCCTTGCTGATCTTGTAGTCCGTCGGGAAGGTCATGGCTTCCTGGACGTAACTCGGAGTCCAGCCAAGATCGGCAACGCGGCGCGCCGCTTCGCCAATGCTGATACCGCGCTGGGACGTGATCTTGTTGAGCGTTAATCCATCAGACATTGAGCTCTCCTGGTTTCATTTCGATTACTGCCGCAATGCGACGCTTCGGGCGGAGCCGGCTAGCGTCACGACCAGAGTCAACAACGCGGGCGGGCCGTCTCGTTGGCAAGCGAAAAGGTCGGAGAAAAATCGAAGTGCAGGCCTGCTGGGCCTGACTTCATGATCGTGTCTCCTGCTGTTTTCGTTTTGCGCTTCTTGACGTCAACGCTTTCGGATTGACCTGTGCTTATAGAGCGATAAGCGTGCCAGACGTCGTTATTTCTTCCGGGTCAAGCCTGGTAATGGGCACAGACGCTTGCTATAAAATCTCGCAGTGCGCCATGTTTTGTTCTGCGACAAAGCCGGTTCACGATGCTGTCCGATATTGGGACGTCCGGTTGAATCGATTCTTAATGTAAATTCGGATACCTTATTGAATGAAACGAATATCGAAGTACGGTGCGTGGCACATCTACCGGGCTACGTCACCTTGGCTTTCAGTGGCAAGAATCGCGCTTTGACCGCTATTTCCGGGGGATTTTCCTTCAGCGACAAAGCGTGCCGTGAGGATGAGCGCCCCTAGTGCGAAATCCTTGCCGTACGCCTCGATCATCTCGTCCGCCATCGTGCCCAGGCGCTCAAAGCATTGTTCCCTGGAAGTGAGTCCGGTATTCATGGTCGTCTCTCTTTGGATATGTGGGAGGGAGCACTGCCGGCTTACCTGCGCCGTCCGAAGCGAAACAATTCTTCCGGCAGAAACACCAGCGCCAGCTCGCCCGCCTCGGTTCCCAGCGCGAGGCGCCGACCGTCCGGCGCCCAGGCGATCGCGCTTACGGCACGGTTGCCCGAACCCTTGATGAGCAAGATGTCGCTGCTGCCTGGCTGACACAGCAATACCTCGCCGCTGTGATACGCGACGGCTATGAGCGGATGAACGGGATGGCAGGCTGCGATGCTGACCGGCGTCTTGCCCGCGATACCGCATTCATGCGGCTCGTCATTGGCTCTGGGCGGATCGAAACGCCAGCACACCGCGCGCATGCCGCCGCTCGTGGCGAGAAAGCGGCCATCAGCGGAAAACGACAACGAACGCGGCTGCCCGGGGTAGCCGCCCATGTCGATGTCCGCGCCATCGGGCAGCCGCCAGCCGTGCAAGGCGTTTTCCTCCATGCCGGTCACGAGATAGCGGCCGTCCGGACTCCACACCACGTTGCGGTGATAGCCCGGCCACACAAGCTGACGCTCGCGCAGCGTGTCGGCCGCCCATAGCGTGACGCCGCCGTGATGCGAAATGGCCAAACGCTTACCCGCTGGGTCGAACGCCATGAAGGTCGCCGATCCCGGCAGCATCAGACACGCGGGTTTCGGTCCCAGCCAATGGACCCTGCGGCCGCTGGCATAGGCTCGGCCACCAAGCGGACTCGCCGCCACCCGGTCGATCCATGCCCCGGCCTCATGCGCGACGAGTTCGCTCGTGCCATCGAGCCGCAGATGGACGAGGCGTCCGTCGTCGCCACCGCTGAGGAATCCCCCACCGGGGTCGGCGGCAAGGGCCAGGCACGTGCCCTCGTGCACGCTGAAGCGCGCGAGCGGCGCAGGCGGCGCTTGCGCCTGCACGAACTCGACGCCGCCGCTCTCGCGTGGCTTGAGTCGAGGACCGCCCGGCCAGCCACCCGTGGCGAGCGCAAGCGTGCCGTCGCCCAGCGCGAATCCAGCGCATTGCCCCGACGTGTCCCACACGACATCGACGACAGGCGCGTCGCTTTGCCAGCGCGCCCCAAGCAGATCGATCAGAAATTGCGGCGCGTTCATGCGTCGATCTCGCAGTATCGAATGCTGTCGCGCAAGTCGCGCCGGTCGAGATGGCGGCCGATAAATACCAGGCGGCTATCGCGCGGCTCGCCGTCTCGCCACGGTCGATCGAAGGCGGTATCCATCGTCATGTGCACGCCCTGAAACACAAAGCGGCGCTCCGATCCGGCGAGATCGACAATACCCTTTGCACGCATCAGGTCCTGGCCTTGCTCGGCCACCAGTTGCTGCAGCCAGGAGAGAAAGCGTGTTCGTTCGAGCGGCCGCTCGACACGCAGCGATACGCTATCGATGCCGTGGCTATGGTGGCCTTGCTTGACAGTCGCGCCAGCGCGAAACGGCACCGCTCGATACGTCCGCTCGCCGCGCGGCGCATCGCTGCCTTCACCCGGCGACGCGACAAGCTGCAGGCGCTTGAGATCGAACGCGCCGCGATCGAGCAGCGCGGCAAGCGGGATTTCGCAGCGCACACTGGTCAACCATTCGGCAGTCGGATTGATGCGCCGCACGGCGTCCCGCACCGAAGCGAGACCCGCCGCATCGACAAGGTCGATCTTGTTGACCAGCACGATGTCGGCCTGCGCGAGCTGCTCCGCAGCCTCACGGCTGTCCGCGAGGCGCGCCGCCAGATGCGCCCCGTCGGCTACGCAGATCACGCTGTCAAGCCTCGTGCGCTGGCGGATCTCATCGTCGATAAAGAAGGTTTGCACCACCGGCGCGGGGTCGGCCAAACCGGAAGTCTCGATCAGAATCCCGTCGAAGCCATCCTTGCGCTTGACCAGCGACGACACCACGCGAATCAGATCGCCGCGCACCTTGCAGCAGACGCAGCCATTATTCAATTCGACGACCTCGTCCTCTGCGCCGACGACGAGGGCCCCGTCAATGCCGATGGCCCCGAACTCGTTGACGATCACCGCATAGCGCCGGCCGTGCTGCTCGCGCAGAATGCGATTGAGCAACGTGGTTTTGCCAGCGCCGAGAAAACCGGTGAGCACGGTAACCGGAATGCGGTTCATTGCCAGCCCCCTTGTGTGCCAGACGTCATTCGGCTGTCGAGGCGACCCAGTTCGCTTTCAAGCCGATCCCGCTCGGATTCGATCGCCCGCAACGCGCTTTCGGCCTCGCGAAAACGCCCGCGCAATTGCTCGATATGCGCCGCTCTTTCCGGTGAGGCGCCATCGCGCTCTTCGCAGGCGAGTGCGCATGCCAGTTCGATCTCTGCGCCCGCGCGTCGGCTTTCCCCGCGCAAATGGCGGGAATTCACTTCGGTTAGCGCAATGATCAAATGCATGCGCTCGAAAAGCGAGGCTGCGTCGCGCTCCATGGTCACGGCAATCTCCACGCTGAAGTCGTCCCGTCGAAACCGTTACGGAATCAACACCGCCCGCCCTTTGACCTTCCCGTGATGCAGATCCTTGAGCGCCTGGTTCGCCTCGCTCAAGCGATACTCCCGTGTGGACAGGTGGACGAGTCCACGATCGGCGAGCGCCATCAGTTCCACGAGTTCGGGATACGTGCCGACCAGATTGCCGACAATGGTCTTCTCGCTGGTGATCATGTCGATGGTCGGCAGTTCGATTTTTCCGCCATAACCCACGATGTAATAGAAGCCGCCGTTGCGCGTCATGGCGAGACCTTTGGCGATCGCGTCTCCTTCGCCAACAAAATCGATGACGGCTTCCGCGCCATTGCCACGGGTAAGTTCCAGGACGTGTTCGACTTCTTCTCCGCCGCCCTTGACCGTGTGATGCGCGCCGCATTCCTTCGCAAGCTGCAGCGCAACATCGGAGCGATCGACCACGATGATTTCAGCCGCGCAGAGTGCCTTTAAAACCTGAATGCCAATATGCCCCAGGCCTCCGGCGCCGATCACGACGGCAAACTGGCCAGGCAGCAAATGGCGCGAGGCTTTTTTTGCGGCGCGGTATGCGGTCAAGCCAGCGTCCGTATAAGGCGCAACGTCCTTCGGTGCGAGCGATTTCGGCAACTGGATCAGCGAGCGCTCGCCCGTTAGCAGATACTGCGCGTAGCCACCGTTCGCGTTGATACCGGGAAAGCGGCTGTCCGTGGCGTGCATATCGTCACCGCGCCGGCAAGCGAGACAATGTCCGCTCGTCACCAGCGGATGGCAGATGACCGGATCGCCCACCTTCACACTCTCCACGCCGCGCCCCACCTCTTCGACCCAGCCGGCATTTTCATGACCCATGATGTAGGGCAGCGCCACATCGACCTTGCTGCGCCAGATGCCTTCCACGACGTGCAGATCGGTGCGGCACACACCCGCACCGCCAATCCTCACGACGACATCGGTGGGCCGCACGATCTTGGGATCGTCCACCTCTTCGTAGCGCACGAATTCTTCGCGAGTCAGCGACTCGTCGTACTGATGCAGCACGGCAGCTTTCACTTTTTGTCTCCTCCGTTCATGAATGGCCGGACAATGCACGAGCCATCGGGGCTAGCGTTGTTGCGCACGTCGAGAGCCGGTTACGCAATGTCCATGCCAAAAGAAATAGAAAGCACCGAAGCCGTCCGCAGTCGATGCGCTGGCTTAGAGAAGATGTGTCACCTGCAGCGGCGAACCAGCGGACCACCCAGCGAACCCGCCGACCAACTGTCGCAAAATCGGACGCTCAACGAGCGTGAGGATCGACAGGGTGTCCGAAAATGAGACGCGCCCAGCGGAAAGTGCGTGCACGACGACGCCGAACGCAGTGGCATTCGAGGGTAAGTCCCGACACCGATTTAGCCGGCCATTACCTGCCATCCGTTCGCGCGCCTAAACTGACATCACTGCGCACAACGCAAGCCACCCGCAGTGGCCACCGCCGCAGACCGAGGAGACAACGCATGCCCAAGCTTGTTCACACGATGATTCGCGTGCAGGACCTGTCGCGCTCGCTCGACTTCTACGACAAGGTTTTCGACTTCAAGGTCTCGCACCGGCTCGACTTCCCCGATTTCACGCTCGCCTATTTGCGCAACGACGAGGCCGACACGGAAATCGAACTCACCTGGAACAAGGGACGCGCCGATCCGTATTCGCACGGCGACGGGTACGGCCATGTAGCCTTCGTCGTCGACGACGCAAAGGCCGATCGACAGCGCCTTCTCGACATGGGTCTAGCGCCAAACGACCTGCGCGAATTCCACGCGGACGACGGCTCGCTGATCGCCCGTTACTTCTTTATTCAGGACCCGGACGGCTACAAGATCGAAGTCCTGGAAAGGCATGGCCACTATCGCTAGCGGCCGTGCGCAGGGCCGCGTTTGTTTGATGGCATGAGACCAACACAGGAGACAACAATGAGCCCCACGATCATACCGATAGCGCACGAACCGGACGCTCACGCGGTGGAAAGCGGAATGCGCATCAAGCTCACACGGCGTGAGTTGCTCAAAGGCACAGGAGTCCTCACGGGCACGCTGGCGCTGACTTCCACGCTCGCGATGTTCGCGCCCAGCCGGGTCTGGGCCCTCGAACTCCAGGGCCTCGACACGCACCAGGGCGACGTCCTGCTCGCGTTCACGCGCCAGCTCTATCCGCACCCCACGCTCGACAATGCGGTCTACGCGCTCGTCGTCAAGGACCTCGACGCAAAGGCGCAAAAGGACCCCGCCGTGCGCAAGCAACTGGCCGATGGCGTAAAGCAGCTCGACGCGAGCGCCGGCGGCTCGGACTGGTCCAGGCGCGAGAGCGCGGCACAGGCGCGCGACGTCGCCGCGCTGGCGGGCACGCCTTTCTTCACTACGGTGCGCAGCACGGCAATCGTCTCGCTGTATAGCAACACGCTGGCTTACCAGCACTTCGGCTATGGGGCGGCCGAGGGCGACGGCGGCTACCTGTACAAAGGTTTCAACAACTTGTCCTGGCTGCCCAACCCCCCGGCCGACGAGAGCGGTCCGCTTCCCAAAGACAGTTGAGCACAGGAGACAAAACATGGATTTGAACCAGAAGCGCTTCCCGCTCAACGACAGCAACGTGGTGGTCGTCGTGGGCTCCGGCGCGGGCGGCGGCACGCTCGCGAACGAACTCGCCCAGAAAGGCATCGACGTTGTCGTGCTCGAAGCGGGCGCCATGCATACGCAGGCCGACTATGTGACCGACGAATGGGGCTCGTTCCAGTTGCTCTCATGGCTGGACAATCGCACGACCTCAGGCACGTGGCGCGTCGCCAAGGACTTCCCGAATCTGCCCGCGTGGATCTGCAAGACGGTGGGGGGCACGTCAACGCACTGGGCCGGCGCGAGCCTGCGAATCCAGCCGCACGAATTCAAGGCGCGCACGACCTATGGCGACATTCAAGGCGCGACGCTGCTCGACTGGCCGCTCACGCGCGAGGAACTCGACCCGTACTACGACCGCGCCGAGAAGAAGCTTGGCGTCACCCGCACCAACGGGCTGCCGGGCCTGCCGGGCAACAACAACTTCAAGGTGATGGCGGCGGGCGCGACGAAGGTCGGCTACACGCGATGCAACACAGGCCACATGGCGATCAACAGCGTGGTGCGCGACGATCGCAGTCACTGCTTCCAGCGTGGTTTCTGCTTTCAGGGCTGCCGCACCGGCGCGAAATGGTCGACGCTCTATACGGAACTGCCGCGCGGCCAGGCCACGGGCCATCTTGAACTGCGTACGCAAGCCCATGTGGTGCGCATCGAGCACGACACGCGAGGCAGAGCCACCGGTGTCGTCTATTACGACGCGCAGGGCAAGCTGCAACGCCAGAAAGCGCGCGTCGTGGCAGTCGCGGGCAACTCGATCGAGACGCCGCGCCTGCTGCTGAACTCGCATTCCGGAAAGTTTGCCAATGGCCTCGCCAATGCTTCCGGGCAGGTCGGGCGCAACTATATGCGGCACACAACGGGCTCCGTGTATGCGACGTTCGACCAGAAGGTGGACATGTACAAGGGCACGACAATGGCCGGCATCATCGAGGACGAGGCGAAGAACGATCCCAAACGCGGCTTTGTCGGCGGCTACCACATGGAAACCATCTCGCTCGGACTGCCGTTCTATGCCGCGTTCCTGAATCCAGGCGCCTGGGGACCGTCGTTTGCGCAAGCCATGGATCAGTACGCTTACACGGCCGGCATGTGGATCGTCGGTGAAGACATGCCGCGCGCCAACAATCGCGTGACGCTCAACGACAGCGTCAAGGATCAATACGGCCAGCCCGTCCCGAACGTCCATTTCGACGATCACCCGAACGACGAAGCCATGCGCGAGCATGCGTTCAAGCAGGGTTCCGCGGTGTACGAGGCGGTCGGCGCGAAGACGGTCTACCGCGTGCCGCCCTATCCTTCGACGCACAATCTCGGCACCTGCCGGATGAGCGCGAGGCCGGAGGATGGCGTGTGCAACGCGCATGGACAGACGCATGACGTGGCTAACCTGTTCGTGTCCGACGGCAGTCAGTTCACCACGGGCGCCGCCGAGAACCCGACGCTGACGATCGTCACGCTCGCGATCCGCCAGTCCGATTACATCGCAGGGCAAATGAAGCGCCGCGCGATTTGATGACAGGCGCCCCTTGGCTGGCAAACGCGGCTCGGGAGGGTTGCGTTTGCCAGCCAGGAAGCTTGCGCGTATGTTGGCAGGGCAAGACTTCTCCCCATGAAGACTGAAGGAGATCGAGCATGTGCAGAATCTACGTCAACGCAGACCCGATCCTCTACGAATCGCGCACGCGATCGTTGCGTATTCACGGCGTAATCACGACCGTGAGGCTGGAAAACCTGTTCTGGGATGTGCTGCAGGAAATCGCCGCGCGCGAAAACATGACGACGAGCCAATTCGCGGTCAAACTGTACGACGAACTGATTGCGCTGCGCGGCGAGCCGCCGACCAACTTCGCATCGTTTCTGCGGGTGTGCTGTTTGCGGTACCTGTCATTACGCTCCGCAAAGGAAGATGCGCCTGCAAGCCCGGCGATGCCGGGCAGCGACTTGCGGCCGCGCATTCTGAAAACGGTTTGAACCGGGCTTTGAGCCGGGACGTCCATTTTCATCGCGTCGAACGCAGGATGTCGAAACCCGGCACGCGCCAGTCGAGGTACTGCTCGCGCGGGCCGCACACCGTGACCGCCGCATACGGCCAGGCAAACCGGCGACACTGGCGATACTCGAGGCAAACCGTCATTGCGCCTGTTGCTGAGCCGCCTGTTCAATGAGCGCAGCCACTTCCTTCGGATGCGACTCATACACCGAGTGGCTCGCGCCATCGATTTCCACCGTCTGGGCGTGAGCGCGCTTCGCGTACATGCGCTCGAGGTCCGGGTTGATGATCTTGTCCGCCTTCGCGACCATATAAAACGTCGGTTTGATCTTCCAGGCCGGATCAGGGATCTGCGCAGCGAATACGCTTGCCGAAGTCGGCATTTGTTCGTGGGCTTCGAATTCGGCCTGAGCGATCGGAAGGTCGGCCGCGAAATCGCGCGGATAGTCCGCCGGGTTCAGATAAAGATAGTCGTCCGCCGTTTTCACGATGTCCTCGTGGGGCGTCGCGTTCGGATAACGCTTGCCATTCGAGACTTCGGTTTCGCCGGCATCGAGTGCATGAGCCGCAATGTAGACAAGCGACTTCACGTGCTCGTCGTTGCCCGCCTCGGTGATGATGGCGCCGCCGTAGCTATGGCCGACGAGCACGCACGGGCCGTCGAGGCTGTCGATAGCACGCTTCGTCGCTGTCACATCGTCCTTGAATGACGTGAGCGGCTCTTGCACGAGCGTCACGTTGTAGCCGTCCTTTGTGAGAATGTCGTACACCGGACGCCATCCGGCGCCACCCACGAAAGCGCCGTGCACGAGGACAACGTTCTTGATGGGCGCGGCTTGCGCCGTCGTCACGGCGCCAGCGACCAGACAAAGCGCGGCGGCTGCGTGTGCAATAGCGGAACGGAAAGTGGGCAAAGACATGGAAGCTCCCTGGAATGGCGTGAAGTGGATCAATCGATTAACAACACGGCCAGTCTAAAAAGCGGTCTCGAACGAGAGGGTTACCCAGTCATTACGAAAAAATGACGTCGCTGCATCGGTGAGTCGAATCAAAGGGCCGGAAGGCTTGTTATTTTCTTGTAACGACTCGGTAACCCTGCCGATCGAGGCGCCTCCCTACACTGCAACCACGCAGTCACGCTTTGCCTCGCTTAGCCAAGTTTCAAGTTGTCCCTCCTAAGCCTGTCTTCGCGTCCATGCACAGTCGATGCTGCGGCCTTCTTTCCCGACTCATCCGCTTTTCAGGTACATAGGAGTATTGATCATGTCCAAGCTTCTTCTCAGCGTTCTCGTTGCGGCTTCCGCCGTCGCCGTTCCGGCCTATAGCTTCGCGCAGTCCGCCCAACCCCTCACCCGCGCAGAAGTCCGTGCGGACCTCGTGCGCGTCGAGCAAGCCGGATACAGCCCGGGCCGCGGCGACGACATCAACTATCCGGCCGACATTCAGGCAGCCGAGGCCAAGGTCGCAGCGGGCCAATACGCACAAAATTCCGCGCAAACCGATATGGGTGGCGTATCGATGGCGAGTACCTCGGCTGCTGGCTCGCGCACGCGTATGCCTTCACAGTCCGACTGTGTTGGCCCAGCCAGCTTTTGCTCGGTCTTTTTCGGTAGTTGAGCCGGCGGGCGCGCTGTACCTAATGAGGCGGTGCACCCTCCAGTGACGGCGCACCGATCTCGCCCGTTGCCAGGGCGAGCGTCGCGGCAGCGGAAAGCGCGGCGCTGTAGCTGTCCGCATACGCGTTCTGCGCGGCGAGCAGCTGGTTCTGCGTGAGGAGCGCGTCGGTAATGGTGCCGACGCCGTGCCGGTACGCGGAGAATGCCGCGTCGTAGGTCGTCTGCGCGGCTTCGACCAGCGCCTTCGCGGCGTCGTTCGACGCGAGGCTCGTCGAAAGCCCGTTCTGCGCGGCCACGATCTGCCTGACGGCTTCCTGCTTCGTATGGGTCAGCTGCGCAGACGCACTGTCCGCGTCGTTGCGCGCCTGCATCAGCACGGCGGAACGCAAGCCGCCGTCGTATAAGGGAATCGTCACGCCGAGGAAGATGCTGCCGCTGCGGCGGCTGCCGTTCAGGTTCACCGTGGCCGCCTGATCGCCAACCGGCGGAATCGCGGTGATCGACGTCGTGCCGGTACCGTATGCGGCCGCGGCGGAGAGAAATATCTTCGGCATGAACGCCGATTCGGCGGCGCGGATCTTCGCCTGGTTGGCCTCCTCCAGCGCGTAGGCGCCCTGCACGTCCGGCCGCCGCGCAATCGCATCGGCGACGATTTCGTCGACGCTCTGATGCAGCGCCGGCGTGAGCGTGCGTGCCGGCAACGCAGCGATCTGAGGTTTCGACAACGGCGAAATGCCGAGCGCGGAGACGAGGCTCAGATAGCTGTCGCTCACGGCGCCGTCGGCCTGCACCTTCAGCAGATTGGCTTGTGCGCGGTTCTGCGTGGCCTGTGCGACCTCGACCACCGTGCCCACGCCCTGCTTTCGCCGGGCGCGCGCGGCGCTGAGAATGCCGTCCGCGTTGTCGAGCGCCTGCTGCGCGGTTTGCTCCCTCGTGCTGGCGGCTTCGTAGGCGTAGTACGCGATGCTCACCTCGTGGATCACGTGCTGGTGAACCGACGTGAACGCGACGTTCGCCGCCAGGGAAAGCTGCTTCGCCGCGTCGAGGCGCGCGCGCCGGCCACCGAAATCGAATAGCAGCCATTGCAGTGACAGCACCGAAACGGTGCCGTGAATGTTCGAGCTGGTCGAGGTGTTGCCGAGCAGCGGCGTCGACGTCGCGCCGCTCGCCGCCTCGTAGCCGCCCATGGCGGTGGCGGTAAGCTGCGGCAAATACGCGGTCTTCGCAACGCCCGCCGCGAGCGCCGCGTTGCGTGCGTCGTTCCAGGCGATGCGCGTGAGCGGGTTCGTGGACTCCGCGAGATCGATCAGCTCGGGCAGCGTGTACGCGTGGTTCGCATCGAACGCCGCGGCGGGTTCGATCGAGGCCAGCGCGGCGCTGCGCGGCAACGTGTAGCCAGCCTGCGCCGCGTCGCTGGCGTTACGTGGCGGGCCGGGCACGATGCTGCCGTCGGCGTCCGTCTGCGGCTGCCACGCTCGGTCCGCCGCGGGCGGCGCGAGATCGATCGACGACGTCGCGCAGCCCTCGAGGCCCGAGATAGCCAACGCGGCAGCCAACGTGGCAGTCAACGCGACAAGCCGGGGCATCGGTTCAGGGGCGCGCATCGGTCGTCGTCTCCCCGTCCGAAGCTGGGCGCGCGATGTCGGCGATCTGTCCAAATCGCTTCGCGATAACGTTGTGGAGTGCATCGAGTGCGGGGTCGGCCGTGCGGTCCTTTGCGGCCTCGGCGGCATGCTGTGGGGCCTGCAAGTGCGCGTCGTCGCCCGGTGCGAGACGCTGTGCGATTTCACCCAGCCGCGCTGCGCCCGCCCGTCCTGCCGCGAGGACCAGCGGCGCCTCCAGCGCCTCGAGCTCCGCGAGCGCGCGCCGCCGGCTCGCCACCCAGTCGGGCTCGGGGCGCACCCACGATGGCTCGTAGTGAATCAGGCCGAGATCCTGGCGCAGTCCGCCGTACTGGGCCAGCGCACCGCCCGCGAGCGCGCTGCGCGTCCGGGCGTCCGTTGCCTGCGCGATGCGGGTCCACTGCGCAACGAGCGCCTTGAGCGTTGCGTCGATGCGGCTCGCGATGCTCACGGGCCAGACGCGCGTAAAGACCAGATAGATCACGACGTTGCCGATCAGGATGCCGATCACGCGGTCGCGTGCGAGCGTGAGGTCGAACGCGGGCGCCGCGCCCTGGATCACGCACAGAAAGAACGCAAACGCGATCTGCATGCCCGCGTACGAGATCCGCGCCGACCCCATCGCCACCCATGCGGCGAGCCACGCGCCTGCGAACACCAGCGCCATCAATTCGCCCGCCGAGGTGAGACGCGGCGTCACGAACACGATCGCCGCCGTGCCGAGCAAAGCGCCAATGAGACAGCCCGTGATCCGCAGTGTCGACTTCTCGACGGTCTCGGCCGTGGTGTTGAGCGAGACCATATAGCAGGTGATGAAGCACGTATGAATGCCTTGCCAGTCGAGCTGCTGATACAGCACATAGCAGAACATCGCCGCCGCCGTGGTCTTCAGCGCATAGCGGACGTGATCGGGATTCGAAAAGGCATCGGCGTCGAAAAAGCCGCCGCGCGCGGGCGGTCCGGCGGTTTTCTCCTGAGCAGGCGCAGGAACCGGCGCCGCGGCGGCCTCAGCAGACGGCACCGCGAAGCCCTCCAGCGCGGCGCGCAGGTCGGCGAGCACGAGCGCCTGTAGCGCGGTTGCCTCAGGCACGTTTGGCACATCGAGCGTGACGTCCACAGGGTAGCCGCCCGCTTCGAGCATCGCGGCCATCTGCGTCATCGTTTCGGCAAGCTGCGCCGCGCACGCGTCGGGCAGACGCGCGCCGGGTTCGCTCGCCGCGAATTCCGTTGCGACCAGAATCGCCGTTGTGGACGCCGCTGCCTGGCGCAGCGGCGCAGCGTCGGCCGGCGCCAACGTGCCTTCGAGTTTCGAGAGCTTGAGCCACGCGAGGATCTGATGATCGCCCTCGCGCATGCACGCTTCGAATGCGGCGCGCTCCTCGTCCGTCGCCGCGTCCGTGAGGCGGCGCGCGGCGAGCTTCAGGCGCCGCGCAAGCTGCGAGGTGGCGAGCCGGCGCGGCGACGGCGCGCTCACGAGGTTCACGACGATCGCCACGCCAATCGGAATTGCGACCATCAGCCACGCGTACAACAGGCCGCGCGTGGCCGCTTCGCCGACCGGCGCGAGGCCAAGCTCGTCGAGCCCGAAGCCGACGATCATCGCAAGAATGGCGCCGATTGGCCGTAGCTTGCTCGCCGAGGTGGCGAATAGCAGTCCGAACGAGAGCAGCGCCATGCTCGCGACCCGCAGCGGCGGCTGGTCGATGGTGAGGATTGCGAAGATCATCACGATGCCGATGATCACCGTCACGATCAGCATCAAGGCGAACGACATGACGATGCTCGTCATACGGTCGGGCCGGTTCAGGAAGAACACGATATACACGGAAGTCGCGGCATCGGGCGTGGCGTAGCCGGTCGTCACGAGCACCGTGAGCGCGCAGATCAGCGCAATGCGCGTGACGATCGCGGCGCGCCCCGGAAACGGCGCGAGCAGCTTCGCGATTTCCCGCGGACCGGGCCGCCTGATGTCACCGGCAAGACTGGCCATGCCGGACCTCGACAATCGCGCTGGCGCCAATGCGCACCAGCTTGTTGACCGGCGCGTCGATGCGCACGCGAACCGGAAAACGTTGGGCCACGCGCACCCAGTTCACCGACTGCTGCACGTACGGCAGGCTGCGCGGCAGGTTCACGCGGTCCGTGTCCAGGATCCCGGCGCCGATGCCGATCACCTTGCCGCTCATCGGCTGCTTTCGGTCGATCATCGAGTACACGGTCGCGCAGTCGCCGACTTCGATCGCACCGAGCGCCGTCTCGCGAAAATTCGCCACCGCGAACCATTCGCCCGAATGCACCAGCGTGAAGATGGACTGGTTCGGCGCGACCGTCTCGCCCGCGAGGATCGTCAGGCCTGCCACGTAGCCGTCGAACGGCGCGCGCACGACCGTGTCGTCGAGCGCGCGCTGGGCGATCGCGAGCGCGGCCTCGCGCGCATGCAGGGCCGCTATGGCGTCGGCGTCGTCGCCTATCGTCTGCGCAGAAGCGCGCTGTTGCACCTGCGCCTGCGCGAGCGAAACGCTCGCATCGCGCTGCGCCACAACCGCCTGGTCGAGCTGCTGTGCTGAAACATAGCCTTGCGCTGCGAGCGGACGCAGCCGGTCGACGCTGCGCGTCGCGAGGTCGTAGTTGTGCGTGGCGCGGCGGGTCTGGTCGGCTGCGATGGTCGCGTTCGATGTTTCGCCGATCAGCGTGCGGCGGCGCGTGGCGAGCGAGGCGCGCGCCAGTTCGACTTCGGCCTGCGCCTGCGCAACGCCGAGCCGGTACGGCACCGGGTCGATTTCGAACAGCACGTCGCCTTTCGCGACATGCTGGTTCTCCTCCACGGGAACGCGGATGATCCGGCCGCCCACGGGCGACGCGACGTGAACGACGTCCGCGTCGATGGACGCGTCGTCGGTGGACGGATCGCGCGACGAGCGATCGTACGCGTACCAGAGTGCCGCCGCGCCGAGCAGGACGATCACGGCCGCTATGGCGCGGCCCTTCCATGCATGTCGAGGATTCTGGCCGGCCATTTTCATGTCAGAGCTGCCCCGTTCCCCACAGCCAGGCCAGCACCCCGACGACGATGCCGATCGAGGTACACACGGAAAGCTGGTACGGCACCCGGCGAACCCAGCCGGTCCCGACGAACACGCGATGCGCGACGATCGCGCCCACGACGCCGATCACGGCGCTCACGAGCCAGTACGGAAAGTACGCGCCGAAGAGCGACCAGGACGGCGCGCCGCGGGCCACGCAACCCGCAAGCGGCATGAAAGCCAGGCATGAACAAACGACAGCGCATCTGGGCCATGTACGTTGTTTCATCGCTTATTCGATGCTTCGTGACTGGAATACATGCTGAATTCCACTCGTACGAACAACCCATGCGCGCACCGATGGGTTGCGTCCCGCATTCCCGATTCAAGGCAGCCCATCATAGCGCGGTTTGCCGCACCGCCGCCCATGGGGTGCTTATCGGCCCCGCTGCTCGCGCTGCCGCGGGAACACGAGCGTAAAGCGCGTCACGCCGTTGCTGCTCGACGCGCGCCACGCGCCGCCGTGCAGCTGCATGATGCTGCGCACGATCGAAAGCCCGAGCCCGCTCGACTCCGATGAGCGATGTCGCGACGGATCGGCCCGGTAGAAGCGATCGAAAATCCGTTCGAGATGATGCGGCTCGATCGTCGGCCCGCGGTTCTCGACATGCAGCGTCGTGGCCTCCGGTCCCTGATCCGCCACGGTCGAGATTGCCGAGCCCGGTTCCGCATACCGCAAGGCATTCGCAAGCAAATTCCCCAGCGCGCGGCGCAGCAGATCCGGGTCCGCGCACACGTCGCCCTCGCCGCGCCACTCGAGGCTCACGTTGCGGTCCTCCGCGAGACCTTCGAAGTACTCCTGCATACGCTCGAATTCCACGGCGAGCGGCAACGCCTTGCGCTCGATAGCGTTGTCGGCCTGCTCGGTGCGCGCCAGAAAAAGCATGTTGTCGATCATCTTCGACAGGCGCTGCAGTTCCTCGTAATTCGAGCCGAGCAACCGCTGGTAGTACACGGTGTCGCGCGTCTGGCTCAGGCCGACTTCGGTCTGCCCCAACAGGTTGCCAATTGGCGTGCGCAGGTCGTGCGCCATGTCCGCCGACACTTGCTTTAACTGCGTGAACCCGCGTTCGAGCCGGTCGAGCATGCCGTTGAACGCGGCGATCAGGGCGTCGAGTTCGGGGGGCGCAGCGCGCTGCTCGATGCGCGTCGACAGCGTGCTGATGCCGATCGCCCCGGTTTGCGCGGCGAGCACGCGCAATGGCTGCATATTGCGGCGCGCGACGACGAAAGCGAGCAAGGCGGCGATGGTCGCGCCAGCGGAGGCGAATAGCAGTATCCGGTTGCGGTAGGCCCGCAACAACAGCGTGCGCTCGGTCAGCAGGCGGCCTGAGAGGATCTGCAGATCCTGCTTCCCGGCTGCGTCGTGCGCCGCGGCGGCGACGTAGATGAACGGCGTTCCATCGGCCGCAAGCGTATGGCGGACGGCGCCGAGCGTGAGTGGCGCGTCCACCGGCACAGGCGTCACGTCGGGCACCGCCCTGTGCCCCGGATTCACCGTAATGAGCGGCGCCTCACCCGGAAAGCCCACGATCAGCAGCGATTCCGTATTGCCGAGCATGTTCGCGAAGAGATGAGGCTTGTCCCGAATCAGCTCGCGCACGTCGACATCGTTCATGAGCGTGCGAAGCTGGTCCACCCGCGTCACCAGCGCCGCGTCGTCGCGCACACTCAGTTGCTGCTCCAGGCCGCGGTATAGCAAAGCGCCGAGCAAAGCCATCGCCGTAAATACGATGAGTGCGTACAACAACGCAAGGCGCGTGGTGAGCGAAAGCCGCATCATGCTTCGTACTCGAAACGGTACCCCACACCGTGTATCGTATGAATCAGGCGAACGGTGAAAGGGTCGTCGATCTTCTGCCGCAGCCGGCGCACCGCGACATCGACCACGTTGCTATCGCTGTCGAAATTCATGTCCCACACGCGCGAAGCGATCAGGGCGCGCGAGAGCACCTGGCCTTGATGCTCCAGAAAGAACGCCAGCAGGTTGAATTCCTTGTTGGTGAGCGTAAGGCGCACGCCGCCCCGGTCGACGCGCCGCTTCGGCACATCCACGCGCAGATCCCCGACTTCGAAGACCTGTTCATCCGGTTTTTGCGGCTGACCGCGCCGCAATATGATGCGGATGCGTGCGAGCAGCTCGGCAAACGAGAATGGCTTGACGAGATAATCGTCGGCGCCGAGATCGAGGCCCTTCAGGCGGTCTTCGAGCGTGCCGCGCGCGCTCAGGAACAACACCGGCGTTTTGGTGCGTGCGCCGAGCTTCTTCATGACGGTCCAGCCGTCCATCTCCGGCATCATCACGTCGAGCAGGATCAGGTCGTAGCCCATTTCCTGCGCAAGGTGCAGGCCGTCGATGCCGTTCGTGGCGACGTCCACCACGTAACCGGCTTCCGTCAAGCCGTTCTGGATGTACTCGCTGGTCTTCGCTTCGTCTTCGATGACGAGGATTTTCATGGCGTCCGATCCCTGCACGTTGATGCGCGTGTCACTGATTCTGTGCTCGTTTGCGCCCTTATACCAGCCGGGCATGCTTGCAGTCTAAGCAGTGTGCGCTAACAGGGCCGTTACCCAATCATTACAAGGAAATGACAAAACGCCGCCGTCGCAAACACTCAGGTCTGCGACGGCGGCGTGTGCTATTTCCTGCGCGACAAGCGCGCGTCATCAATGCTGCGGAATCTTCCCACCGAGTTCATCGTCGACGAACGCGCGGACGATATCCTTGAACGACGCATCGCCTTGCAGGCCGAGCTGCGTTGCGCGCGCGATGTCCCATTGCGCGGGCCAGCTGCCGACAATCTTCTCGACACGCTCGTCCGCCTGCCATTCGATCCGTGCCGCGACGGCTTCGCCCGCCACTTCGCGCAGGGCGGCGATCATCTCGTCGACCGTCACCGACACGCCCGGCAGGTTCACCGTGCGCCGGTTGCCGAGCGCCGCGCCGTCGATCTCGCAGCCCGCGGTCAGGCATTCGATCGCCTTGCGCGGCGACAGCAGCCACAGCCGCGTCGAGCCGCCCACCGGGCACACGGCCGGCTGCCCGTTCAGCGGCTCGCGAATGATGCCGCTGGCAAACGAGGACGCCGCCGCATTCGGCTTGCCCGGCCGCACGCTGATGGTCGGCAGGCGCAGCACGCGGCCATCGACGAAACCGCGCCGCGAGAAGTCGTTGAGCAGCAACTCGGCGACGGCCTTTTGCGCGCCATACGACGACTGCGGATTCAACGCGGTTTCATCGAGCACGACATCGGGCAGATCGCCGCCATAGACGGCGACCGAACTCGTGAACACCACACGCGGCCGATGCCCACGCTCGCGGCACACGTCGAGCAGCAGGCGCGACGCGTCGAGATTGATGCGCATGCCGAGATCGAAGTCCGCTTCCGCCTGGCCGCTAACGATCGCCGCGAGATGAAAAATCGCTGCCGTCCTGTCGTCGATCAGACGTTCGAGCACGCTGCGCTCGGCAATGTCGCCGACTTCGACACGCACGCGCGCGTCGTTCGGACCCGGCGCCGCGACGACGTCGAGCAACACCAGTTCGGTGATCGGCTCGCGCTGTCCGTGCGCGCCCGTTAGTTCGCCGCGCGCCAGCAGTTCGCGCGCGAGACGCTGGCCGAGAAATCCCGCTCCGCCCGTGATCAGTACTTTCATGTTGCTGTGGTTCCTCAGTGTGTCTTTCGAATGCGCTCAGGCGCGCGCCTTCACATACGGCCGGATCCATCCGAGCCCTTGCGACGTGCCCGCGCGCGGCCGGTATTCGCAGCCGATCCAGCCCTCGTAGCCGAGTGCGTCGATCAGCGAGAACAGATACGGGTAGTTCACTTCGCCGATATCCGGCTCGTGCCGCTCGGGCACGCCTGCGATCTGGATATGCCCGATGCCCTTCATGTCGCGCTTGAGCTTGACGGCGAGATCGCCTTCGACGATCTGGCAGTGGTACAGATCGAACTGCACTTTCAGGTTCGGTGCGCCGACTTCCGCGCAGATCGCCTGCGCGTCGTCTTGCCGGTTCAGAAAGAAGCCGGGAATGTCGCGCGTATTGATCGGCTCGATAACGACGGTGATGCCGTCCGCTTCGGCCGCCTTCGCCGCATGCGCGAGATTCTTCAGATACACGTCGCGGTGCGCGGCGCGCGACTGCTCCGGCTTGATCAAACCGGCCATCACGTGCAGCTTGTCGTTGCCGAGCACGCGCGCGTAGTCGAGTGCCGTATCGACGCTGCGGCGAAACTCGTCTTCGCGGCCCGGCAACGACGCGATGCCGCGCTCGCCTGCCGCCCAGTCGCCCGGCGGCGCGTTGAAAAGCGCCTGCGTGAGGCCGTTTTCAGTCAGCCGCGCCTTGATGTCGGCGGCTGGAAACTCATAGGGGAACAGAAACTCCACGGCCTCGAAACCGTCGCGTGCGGCGGCGGCGAAACGATCGAGGAACGCGTGTTCGTTGTACATCATCGACAGATTGGCGGCGAAGCGTGGCATCGAAGCAACTCCTTAAATACGCGTGTTTAGCGGTTCACGAGCCGCGCGGGCGTCAGCCAGACGGCGAGCGCGCCGATCACGAGCATGGCGGCCAGCACATACATGCCGGACTGCGTGCTGTGCGTGAGATCCTTAAGATAGCCGATCATGTACGGGCTTGCGAAGCCCGCCAGATTGCCGATCGAATTGATGATCGCGATGCCCGCCGCCGCCGTCGCGCCGGACATGAACGCCGTGGGCAGCGACCAGAAGAGCGGCGCGCAGGTCAACACGCCCGCAGCCGCGATCGACAGGAACACAATCGACACGGCCGTGTTGTTCGCGAACGAAGCCGCGACCGTGAAGCCGACCGCGCCCGCAAGCGCCGGCCCGATCAGATGCCAGCGGCGCTCGCGGCGCTTGTCCGCGCTGTGGCCCATGACATTCATCACGACAATGGCAACGAGAAACGGAATCGCGCTCAGCAGGCCGATTTCGAACGCGCCCGTCACGCCCGTCGACTTCACGAGCGTCGGCATCCAGAACGTGAGCCCGTACTGGCCCGTGACGAACGCGAAATAGATCAGCGACATCCACCACGTGCGCGGGTCGCGGAACACCGCGCCAATCGAATGCGACTTCGCCTCTTCCTGCGGCTGCGCGGCGATTTCATCGGCGAGCAGTTGCTTTTCGCGCGGCGTCAGCCATTTCGCGCCGGCGATGCCGTTGTCGAGATACAGGATCGTCGCGATACCAATGGCGATCGCGGGTACCGCTTCGATCAGGAACATCCATTGCCAGCCCGCGAAGCCGTGATGGGAGTCGAAGGTCTGCATGATCCAGCCCGACAACGGATTGCCGAAAATGCCCGAAACCGGAATCGCCGACATGAACACCGCGATGATTTTCGCGCGGCGATGCGACGGGAACCAGTACGTGAGATACAGAATGACGCCCGGATAGAAACCGGCTTCGGCAAGACCGAGCAGGAAGCGCAGCACGTAGAACTGCGTTGGAGTCCGAACGAATACGAACACGGCGGAAAGCAGGCCCCACGTGATCATGATGCGCGCAATCCAGATGCGTGCGCCGAGCCGGTGCATCAGGATGTTGCTGGGCAGCTCGAAGAGAAAGTAACCGACGAAGAACACACCCGCGCCGAGACCGAATACCGTCTCGCTGAACGCGAGGTCCTGCGACATCTGCAGCTTTGCAAAGCCCACGTTGACGCGGTCCAGATACGCGACCACGTAGCACAGCATCAAAAATGGCACGATGCGCCAGAACACCTTGCCATAGGTGCGTTCGATTTCGGCCGCGCCGGGTTGCCCGGCTGCGGCGGCGGTGGATGCAGGGCGAACGGATGCCGCCTGATAGCTTGTCATGCGTTGTCTCCTTCGGGGTGGCGCTGGTTACAGGCCGTCCTCGTTGCGTCGGACGGCCCTCCGGCTTTCTGTCTAAGGTGGGTAATACGGAGCGTGCGCGTGGGTGCGCGGCAAGCTCGATGGGCTCGAACGCGCTACCAGCGCGCGCCGAAGACCGTGCGCAACTCCTCGAGCGCGGTGTCGCTGAGCGGCGCGGGACGCGGGTTCGTCATCAGCCACAAGCGCGCCGTCTCTTCGAGTTCTTCGATCACGTACGAAGCCTGCGAAACGGAGCGCTCCCAAACGACCGGCCCGAGCCGTTCGAGCAGCACGCCGCGCACGCTTTCTGCGAGCGAGGCGATTTGTTGCGCGACTTGCGGATCGCCGGGACGGCGGTAGCGAATCAGCGGAATGTGGCCGACTTTCATCACGTAGTACGGCGTGATGGGCGGCAGCACGTCGGCGTCGTTCCAGACGCCTGCGAGCGTGAGCGCGACCAGGTGCGTGGAATGCGTGTGCACGATACCGCGCGCTTCGCGGTTACGCTCGTACACGCCGCGATGCAGCGCCAGCGTTTTCGATGGCTTGCCGCCCGAAACCGCGTTGCCATTCAGGTCGACCTTCGCGATCTCCGCCGGATCGAGCCGGCCGAGGCAGGCGTCGGTCGGCGTGATGAGCCAGCCGTCGTCGAGCCGCGCGCTGATGTTGCCCGCGCTGCCGACCGTGTAACCGCGCGCGTACAGGCTTGCGCCCGTCACGCAGATTTCTTCGCGGACGCGGGCTTCGCCGCTCGTGTGAATGGCTGCCGTCATTGCGCGTCTCCGTCAAGCTGACGCAGCGCCTTCGCGAAGAAGTCGACCGCGCCGAAGTTGCCGGATTTGAGCGCGAGCGCAAGCGGCTCCCCGCCTATCGTGGCGGTGGCGGGCACGCCCGGATCGATCTGCTTGCCGATGCGCAGCATGTCGACGCCCAGCGCCTGCACCACTGCGCCCGAGGTCTCGCCACCGGCGACAACGAACTTGCGCACGCCGAGATCGCGCAGACCGCGCGCAATCGATGCGAGTGTGCGCTCGACCAGTTCGCCCGCCTGCGCGACGCCGAGTTCGCGCTGCGTCGCCTTCACTTCGTCGGGCGACGCCGTTGCGTAGATCAGCACGGGTTGCGGCTGCGCGGCGTTCATGTGCTCGCGTGCAAAGGCCAGCGCGTGTTCGACGACAGGCTCGCCGCGCGCCGCCGCGAGCGGATCGATGCGGAACGCGGGGCGCGTTTCGCGCCAGGCGGCCACCTGGGCATTCGTCGCCTTCGACGCACTGCCCGCCAGCACTGCCGACGCGCCGTCGATACGCGGCAGCTCGCCTGCGTTGGCGGCATCGGCGAGCAAACCGGCGCGGCGGAAATTCGCGGGCAGACCGAGCGCGACGCCCGAGCCGCCCGTGATCAGCGGCAGGTCCGCGCAGGCTTCGCCGAGCGTGTAGAGATCGGCGTCGGAGACCGCATCGGCAATCGCCATGCGCACGCCGTCGGCGCGCAACGTGTCGATTGAAGCCCGTACGGCTTGTGCGCCCTGCGCCACCGCGTCATAGCGTACGAGGCCGACTTTCGAGTGCGTCTGCCGTTGCAGCACGCGCACGAGGTTCGCGTCCGTCATCGGCGTGAGCGGATGATGCTCCATGCCCGACTCGTTCAGCAGCACGTCGCCGACGAACAGATGCCCGCGATAAATCGTGCGGCCGTTTTCCGGAAACGCGGGGCAAGCGATCGTGAATGGCGCGGTTCCGTCGATGCGCGACAGCGCGTCGAGCAGCGCGTCGGCCACGGGCCCAATGTTGCCTTTATCCGTCGAATCGAAGGTCGAGCAGTACTTGAAGAAGAACTGGCGGCAGCCTTGCGCGCGCAGCCATTCGAGCGCGGCCAGCGACTGCGCCACGGCGTCGGCGGCATCGATCGTGCGCGACTTCAGCGCGACCACGAGCGCATCGGCTTCGATGCGCGTGTCGGCGGCGGGCACGCCGATCGTCTGCACGGTGCGCATGCCGCCGCGCACCAGCATGTTCGCGAGATCGGTCGCGCCCGTGAAGTCGTCGGCGATGCAGCCGAGCAGCGGCTTGCTGGCGGAGGCGTTCAGGTTCGTCATGTCGTTGCGCCCTTCTCGCTTACCGCTTCGCCGGGACATCGATGCCCGGGAAAATCTTGATGACGGCGGAATCGTCTTCGCCGCCGTGGCCCGCCGTCGAGGCCATCATGAACATCTGATGCGCGGCCGCCGAGAGCGGCAGCGGAAACTTCGAGCGTCGCGCGGTATCGAGCACGAGGCCGAGATCCTTCACGAAGATGTCGACGGCCGACAGCGGCGTGTAGTCGCCGTTGAGAATGTGCGGCACGCGGTTCTCGAACATCCACGAGTTGCCGGCGCTATGCGTGATCACGTCGTAGAGCGCGTCGGGATCCACGCCTTCGCGAAGACCCAGCGCCATCGCCTCGGCGGCGGCGGCGATGTGCACGCCCGCGAGCAACTGGTTGATGATTTTCACCTTCGAGCCCGCGCCGTGCTGCTCGCCCAGCCGATACACCTTGCCCGCCATCGCGGCGAGCACGTCCTCGCACGCGGCATACGCGGCAGCGGGGCCGGACGTCATCATGGTCATTTCGCCCGACGCGGCGCGCGCCGCGCCGCCCGACACGGGGGCATCGAGCATGTGCAGGCCGGCCGCTTCCACGCGACGGCCGAGGTCAATGGCGAAGTCCGGCGCAACCGTTGCGCACGCAATCACCACGCCGCCCGGCTTCATCGACTTGACCGCGCCGTGCTCGCCGAACAGCACCGTTTCCGTTTGCGCGGCATTCACGACGAGCGTGACGACCACGTCGCACTGCGCGCCAAGCTCGGCAGGATTCGCGCAAGCCGTGCCGCCGTCGGCGACGAACTGGTCGAGCACTTCGCGGCGCACATCGCACGCATGGACATTGAAGCCGCCGCGCAGCAGCGAACGTGCGACACCCATGCCCATCGCACCCAGACCGATCACTCCGACATTTCTCGACATACCCTTTCCTCTACGAACAATGCAGCAGACAGCGCGCCGCGCATGGCGCTGGCGAACGCGTCTGCAAATCAGCAGATACCGGCTTCGGCCAAACGGCGCGCCGCGTTGTACATGTGGGTTTGCGCGGCGTTGCGCGCCGCCATGGGGTCGCCTGCGCGGATTGCCGCGGCGATCGCTGCGTGTTCGTCGCGCACCTGACGCGAGAAGTCTTCGCGCAGCGCCTCGTTGCGGCGCGTGACGACCGTGCCCGCTTCAAGGTATTGATTGAGAAACGTCAGCGTCTTCAGGAAGTACGGGTTGCCCGTTACGGTGGCAATCGCCCGGTGAAACGCGACGTCTTCGGCAACGCCGTCGCGGCCCTCGGCGACGGCTTCATCGATCCTCTTGAGCGCGGCGTCGATGGCCATCATGTCGGCATCGGTGCGGCGCATCGCGGCTTCCGCCGCGACTTCGGCTTCGATCGCGCGGCGCACCGCGAGAATCTGCAGGACCGAGCCGCCTTCCATCGCTTCCGCATAGTCGATGCGCAGCGGCCGGATCGCGCCATGCGCCGATACGTAGACGCCGCTGCCCTGGCGCGGCTCGACCACGCCCTCGTTCTTCAAGCGCGAAATGGCCTCCCGGATTACCGTGCGGCTCACGCCGAACTCCTGAGCGAGCACGGCTTCGGTCGGCAGCTTGCCGCCGCGCGCGAACGTGCCTTTGTCGATCTGGGCGAGCAGTTGTTGCGCGACGGTGTCGCTCAGCGCCCGCGTGGGAATTTTCTCGAACATATCATCAGATTCGCCATGTCATCGGGTCATCATACAAATTTTGACGCGCGAATCGACATTGGGGTGAACCCTTAAGCGGCTCGTTTGAGCCCGTTTCAAAGGGAGGCGCCCCGTCTCTCGACGGGCGCGCCTCCTTTCGCTCACTCGGGAAGGTCGTCCACTTCGATATCGAGGAGCGCCATGCTCATCGACTTGCCATGCGCGTCGAGCGCCAGCGAGCGCGTGACGCCTCCGCCGAGCGCGTTGCCGAGCACGAAATTGAATGCGCCGAGAAGCGGCAGTTCATAGCGCACGACGTCGCCCTTGACCACGTCGGCGAGGTGAGCCTTGACGCGCTCCGGCGTGAGGACGTTGCGCAGATGGGCGTAGTGCTTCGCGTCAAAACAGATCACCGAAATATTCAGCGTATTGCCTTTGTCGCCGGTGCGGCCGTGGGCCAGTTCACGCAGTTTCATCGCTTGCCTCGACAAATTGGAAAGCCGCACTCACCTGTTCGCGCGGCAGCAGCACGGACTGCACGGCGAGCACCTCGCGCGTCGATTTGGTGACGCCGCCGCCGCCCGCAGGCCCGTTGGTGTAGAGCGTTTCGACCTCGTTGCCGATGCGCGCCGCTTCCTTTGCGTTCGCCGCGCGCCCCGCCACGCGAACGCGCACTTCGTACGGTTCTTCATGATGGGCCGCAAGGGCATCGCCATAAAGCGCATTCACGCCGATCAGGTCGAAGCGCAGTTCACTCGTCTCGACGCCCGTGATCGCCAGACGCTCCCGCACGATGTCGAGCGCAAGCCGCGCACGCGCGAGCGCACCCGGCCCGCCATAGGAAATCTGCCCCTCTCCGATGTAGCCGTCGACATACGCGACCGACACCTTCAGCGTGCCGGTTCGAGCGCTGCCGCGTCCGCCTGTCACGCGCACGCGGTCATGTGCCTCCTGTGCGACGCGAACCTCGGAGAAGTCTGCGACGACATCGGGTTGAAAGTAGCGTTGTGGATCGTGAATCTCGTAGAGCAATTGCTCCTTGCATGTCGCCTCGGTCACGCGCCCGCCCGCATGCGGCACCTTCGTGACGACGACGCTTCCATCGGCACTCACCTCGCCAATCGGAAAACCTAGCCGCGCGAGATTCGCTACGTCCTTGACGCCGGGATCGGCGAAGTAACCGCCCGTCACCTGCCCCGCACATTCGAGCAAATGGCCGACGACCGTCGCCTGCCCGAGCGTGTTCCAGTCGTCCATGCGCCAGCCGAACTCGTGAATGAGCGGCGCCGCGAACAGCGACGGGTCCGCGACGCGCCCCGTCAGCACGATATCCGCGCCCGCCGCGAGCGCTTCGACAATCGGCGCCGCGCCGAGATACGCATTCGCCGAGACGATGCGGTCCGTGTAGCGGCTCACATCGTCGCCGGACTCCTCGAAGCGCAGTTGGGATTGCAGGACGACATCGAGCACATCGTCGCCGGTGACGGCCGCAATCTTCAGTCCGCTCAGGCCAAGTTCCTGCGCAATTTGCGCGGTCTTGATCGCCGCAGCGCGCGGATTGGCGGCGCCCATGTTCGAGATGATGCGCACGCGCTGGCTCACGGCGACCGGCAGTACGGCGCGCATGCGCGCTTCGAGCAGCGGATCGTAGCCAAGTTCGGGATGGTGGCGGCGCGTCTGCTGGGCGATCGCGACCGTACGTTCCGCGAGGCATTCGAATACGAGGTAGTCCAGCGCGCCGTGCTCCGCGAGTTCGACAGCGGGCTCGATGCGATCGCCCGAGTAGCCAGCGCCCGCGCCTATGCGTACGCGTTTGGGTGATTCGGTCCGGTTCATGACGTCAACGACTCCTGTTTACAACGCAAACACGCCCAGCACGACGCACGCGATCGTCATGACGATCGATGCGCCAAACAGCAGCGGGAACGTGAACTTCTGATGATCGGCTAGATCGATGCCGCACAGGCCGACGACCAGAAACGTCGCGGGCGTGAGCGGACTCACGGGAAAACCGGTAGTCATCTGGCCGAGCAGCGCGGCCTGGCCGATGTGCACCGCCGGCACGCCCAGCTGCGACGCGACTTCGGCGATAACCGGTAGCACGCCGAAATAAAACGAATCGGGGTCGAACAGCATCGAGAGCGGCATCGACAGCACGCCGAGCGCAACCGGAATCTGCCCCGCAAACGATGGCGGCACGAAGCCGACCGCCGCTTGCGCCATCGCCTTGAGCATGCCGCTGCCCTGCATGATGCCGGTAAACACACCGGCTGCAAGCAGGATGCCCGCCATCATCAGCGCGGCGCGCGCATGGGCGTCGATGCGCTTTCGCTGCATGTCGACGTTCGGGTAATTCACCATCAGCGCGATGCACAGGCCCACCATGAACATGATCGCGGGCGGAATCTTCTCGCCCATCACGACCATCGTGCCGAGCACGATGATCGTCAGCACGATGTTGAACCAGAAGTTCTGCGGGCGGCGCAGCGCTTGCTCCTCGGGCGTGAGTTCGCGTTTGGGCACCGGCACAGCGCCGTTCGCAGACGAATAACCGAGGCGCTTCTCCTCGCGCCAGCCGAGCCACCAGGCCATGCTGAACACGAATACGAGGCCGATTGCCTGCACCGGAATCAGCGGGTTGAACAGCGCGGAAATAGGCAGATGCAGCGACGCCGATGCGCGGATCATCGGCCCCGTCCATGGCAGGAAGTTGATGCCCGCCGCCATCGAAACGGCCGCCGCGAGCACGCGCTTGTCCATGTTCAGGCGCTCGTACAGCGGCAGCATCGCGGGGATCGTGACGAGAAAGCACACGGCGCCCGAGCCGTCGAGGTGTATGAGCAGCGCGAGCAGCGTCGTGCCCACCACGATACGCGTCGGCTTGGTGCCGACCGTGCGCAGGATGCGGTCGATGATCGGATCGAGCGTGCCCGCGTCCGTAATCGTGCCGAAATAGAGAATCGCGAACACGAACATGCCGACGACGGGCGCGAGGCTCTTCAATCCGTCGACAACGAATTTGCTCGTCTGCAAGCCGAATCCGCCAATCAGCGACGCGGCGATCGGCACGATGATGAGCGCGACGAGCGGCGACATGCGTTTTGAAAGAATCGCGGCCAGCAACACCACGATCGTCACGAGCCCCAGCAAAGGCAGCATGTTGTGTCTCCAGTCTTGTCTTTTAGTGCGGACCAGCGTAAGTTCGGCGGTGCAATAACGCAATTGAAATGAATTGATCGCAGCAATCACAGTTCGTTATGGATCTCAATCTCCGCGACATTCGAGCTTTCGTGACCGTGGCGCACGCGGGCAACTTCACGCGCGCGGCGGCCCGGCTGCATTTGTCGCAGCCCGCGCTGACCGTGCAGATTCGGCGTCTGGAAGAAACCGTGGGTGCGCGACTGTTCGATCGCAACAGCCGCAGCGTCGCACTGACGCAAACGGGACGCGAATTGCTGCCTATCCTGACGCGATCGCTCAGTGACATGGAGCAGGCCCTGCGGGATGCGCGCGCCTTGGGCGACGGTTCGAGCGGCACGGTGCGGCTCGCGTGTCTGCCGACCTTCGCGGCCAGCGCGCTCCCCGAACTCATTCAGGCGTTTCGTCTACGCGTGCCACAGGCGCGCTTTCAGGTTCGCGATGTCGTCGCGAGCGCCGTCAACGCACTTGTGCGCAATGAAGAGGTCGATATTGGCCTGACGGGCGGCCACAGCGTCGATGCGACGCTCGATGTTCTGCAGACAGGCGAGGACCGGCTCGTGATCGTGTGTCCGAAGACCCACCCGCTTGCCCGCAAGCGCACGGTGACGGTGGACGACTTCGCTTCGATGCCGCTCGTGCTGACCGCGCCGGGAACCAGCGTGCGCGCGGTGGTGGATGCCGCGCTGTCGAACTCGCGTTGCACGCCCGATATCGCGTGCGAGCCGATGTACATGATGACCGCCGTTGCGATGGTGCGCGGCGGCCTGGGGATTTCGGTTCTACCGGAATCGGCGCGTGAAGTGCATGCCGAGCGCGGCCTCGTCACTAGGCCGATTGACGATCCGGCATTCGTGCGCCCGATCGCGCTCGTCAAGAAGCGCGGCCGCACGCTGCCTCGCGTGACGGAGGACTTTGTGAGCACAGTCGATCTTGGCGGCGAGAGGCCGGGCTGAGCGCAAATTGTCGCTTTGCGGTGGGCACCGCCCTAAGTTCACTTAGCGCATTGTTTTGCGACTGCCTTTCGCAGCCCACGCCAGTACCAGGCACGAAAATGCATTGAAAGCGAAAAGGCCCTTCGCGCCCAGCACGGTCATGAACATGGATGCGATGGCAGGCCCTGTCATGCCGCCCAATGAGAACAGCACCAGCAACAGCGAAGAGATCGCCACACGCAATTGCGGATCGATACGGTCATTGGTGTCGCCCGCGACAAGTCCATACTGCGTGAACGTCACGGCCACATACGCAATGGCGCCAATCCAGAGAAACGCACCTTCGTGAAATACGACGAGCGCCACGCTCAGCGCCGCCGATAGCAACGCTATCCGGAACACGAGCACACGCCGCGCATAACGGTCGGAAAGCCGCCCTATCGGCCGCTGCGTAAACAACGCGCCGAGTAAACAGACGCCCATGAATAGCGAAAGATTGGTCGTGGCGAAGCCGGAACGCACAAGAAAGACGGGCATCAACGAAAAAAAGCTGCTGTAGAGAAACCCCGCGAGAATGCAGCCCGGCACCGCAAGCGACGTCGCACGGGTCAACGCTCGCAGGACCTCGATCCAGCTATGCCCTCGCAACGGTTCAATCGCGCCGCTATTCGCCGTCCTGGGCCAGCCTGACAGCAACGCCACAGGAATGATCGCCGCTGAGAAAAGTCCAGAGGCAAGCGCAAATCCGGTTGTAGCGCCCGGGCTGCCGATATTCAGCAATAATTGCCCCGCGCACAGCGAGAAATAGTTGACGGTGGAGTAGGTGCCGAATATGCGCCCTCTATTGGCATTCGACGCCGTGCCCTGAATCCAGCTTTCGATAGACGAAAACAGGCCCATGAAAGCGAAGCCGGTCGCGAGACGAATCAACGCGAGCGTCGGTGCCGAGTCGAACGCTCCGAACGCTTGCGTGAGAATCGCGGCCAACGCGGCGAAGGCGATAAAGACCCGATGCTGGCCAAACCGGTCGATTAAACGTCGCGCGGTAAATGCGCCGAGCAAAAAGCCAAGGTAGTAGCACGACTGGATGAGTCCCACCATGAGCGTGGATTCGCCGTGGCGCACGAGACGCAGCGGAATCAGCGTCTGGAACAGCCCATTGCCGAGAATCAGAAAGCCCGCGCCGAGCAGCAGTCCCGCAAGGGTTCGGTATTCGCTGGGGGTTTGCGAGGCAGCGGCCGGTAGTGGCGCGGCGTGACCGGGCGTGTCGAGAGGAAGGTTCGATTCTGCGCTGCCCGTGCGATCGTATGGCGGTTCTTGCAGCAATAGCGTGCTGGCGTCACCTTGTGCTTCTCTCATTCTTACCGTCCGTAAAGCAGATGCGCAGGGCGCACGTCCCTCGATCAATGACGCCACGATTCGTTCAAGCGAAGCACGGCCGCGGCGTGTATCGCCAGAGTCGGTCAGCGTCATCCAGAATGCGGCCGCACGCGAAATCAATCACGAAACGTGATAAAGAAATTAACGGCCCGTGATGCTCACGCGCGCAAGCACGAGAGCCGAAGATCGCCCGTCATTGCATGCTGTCACGCGAATATCACCCCCTCTTATTATCTGAATAAGATCCGCCGATCGTTTCGCGGCCGATTTTTTTGACCTACCTACTCTGCGAGCGCATGGCGTCGCCAACGGCTTCGCCGGCTTCGTTCTTCTTTCAACCGCAGAGACCTTCACATGCAAAAACACATTCTTGCAGCGGCTATTGCGCTCGCATTCACTACTGCTGCGCACGCCCAAAGCTCCGTCACGCTATATGGATTGATCGATGTCGGCGTCCTCTATGCCAACAATGCCGGCGGCCATAGCCAGTATCAGATGAGCAGCGGCAATATCCAGGGCAGCCGCTGGGGCTTGCGCGGCAACGAAGACCTGGGTGGCGGGCTCAAGGCGCTGTTCGTGCTCGAAAACGGTTTCAACGTGGCGACCGGCAAGCTTGGCCAGGGCGGCGACGAATTCGGACGCCAGGCCTACGTGGGACTGTCGTCGGCGAATCTCGGCACGATCACGCTCGGCCGCCAGTACGATTCGATCACTGACTTCACGTACATGTTCGAAGCGGCGAACGTGTGGTCGCCGTACTTTGGCGCGCATCCCGGCGACCTCGACAACCTGAACGGCACCAACCGCGTGAACAACGCAATCAAGTACAAGAGCCTCTCCTACGGCGGCTTCACGTTCGGCGGGCTTTACAGCCTAGGCGGCGTGGCGGGCGACTTCACCCGCAACCAGATCTGGTCGCTCGGCGCGAACTACACGCGCGGGCCTCTGGTGCTCGGCGTGTCGTACCTCAACGCCAGGGACCCGAACTACTCGTACTTCGGCAACAACTCGACCTCGAGCACCACGGCGTCGAACATGACGTCGAGCCGCGTCTACTCCGGTTATGCGTCGGCGAAAACGCAGCAGGTTATCGTCGCGGGCGCGCAATATACCTACGAAGCCGCGACCTTCGGCGTCACGTACAGCAACACGCAGTTCAAGGACATCGGCGCGCTCGCCGGGCTGCCTGCCACGGGAGCCGGCGGCGACGCGAAATTCCACAATGTCGAGGCGAACTTCCGCTATCAGCTCACGCCTGCGCTGCTGCTGGGCGCGGCTTACGACTACACCAAGGGCTATGGCGTGAACGGCGCGACATATCACCAGGGTGTGATGGGCGCCGATTACTTCCTCTCGAAGCGCACCGATTTGTACGTCGACGCGGTCTACCAGCACGCATCCGGCACCGATTCCACGGGGGAAAAGGCGGTCGCGAACATCAACTTCCTCACCGCTTCGACCACGCAAAACCAGGTCATGGCGATTGTCGGGATGCGGCACCGGTTCTAAAACGCGCGAACGCCGGCGTATTTGCGTAAGCGGTGCTTATGGTTAGGAAAAGAGCCGCTTAGGCACCGGCGTTTCGCAACGGGTTCGGCTACCTTAGGACAACGCGCGCCGCGCTCAAGGCCGGCGCGCCGCTGCCAGAGAAACACGCGCGCAAGCGAACCCGAGGGTATTGAACATGCAGAGCCTGGCTTTCGGGCACGTTTTTCGTGCCGATTCACCGCTTGTCATCGTCACGCCGCATAGCGGCAGCCGGATTCCGGGCGAGTTGCTGAGCAGCGCGTCATGGACCGCCATCGAGGGACGTATGGCCGATCCGGCGGGCCTCGCCCTCGAAGCCCTCGCCGCGAAGCGCGGCATCACGACGATCAGTGCGCGCTACCATCCTTGCGTCATCGACTTCAACGTGGCAACGGAAAGCCGTCCGCTATCGTTGCGCCTGAGCCGAAGCGGCCTGTGCCGCACGCACACTTCGCGCGGCGAGCCGCTCTACGACGACTCGCACCCGCCTTCCGAGCGCGAGGTCGAAGCCCGCGTCGAACAGTACTGGCGTCCCTTTCATGCGGCCGTGGCGGCGGAAATCGAACGCTTGCGCAGCCTTCACGCCAACGTGCTGCTGCTCGTTTCGCACGCGAGCTACTGGCTCTCGCCTTACCGCAACCAGAGCGGCGCGCTCGACTGCAACGTCGGCAGCAATCGCGGCCGTTCGTGCGACCGTCAACTCGTGTCCGCGCTCACCGATACGGTTGGCGAGCACGGCCGCTCGTGGGTCGTGAACGGCAAGGTCGCGGACGTGTTCGCGGCGCAGCACTACGGCGCGCCCGACGAGGGCATCCACGCCGTCGAAATGGAGATCGCGGGCCGCTGGCGGGCAGCGCTCGAATACGAGCGCGAGCAGGCAGAAGGCGCCGAAGCGGTTGCCACGCTCAGTGCGCTGCTCGATGCGCTCGAGGGCGCGCTCGCACGCTTTCCGCGCGCGCCAACGCTCGCGCCGTCGCACGCAACGTCAACCCACGCCGACCGGCTGCCAAAGTAACGGCAACGCGCGATTCCCTAATATTTACGCTCAGGCAACCGTGTTAGCATTCGTGCTGTCACGTTGCAGGCGACCATGAAAGAAAGCGCACCTGAACAGTATCCAGACTGGGATTTACTCGCAAGCTGGGTGGCCGTCGTCGAATCGGGTTCGATTTCAGACGCGGCAAGCCGCCTCGCGATCTCGCAAGCCGGCGTCTCACAACGCATCAAGGCGCTCGAAACCATCCTCGACACCACGTTGCTCGATCGCGCGACGCGCCCCGCGCGTCCTACCGCCGCCGGTCAACGCCTGTTCGAACATGCCACCGTGCTGCTGCAAGGCGCTGACCAGATGGTCGAAGCCGTGCGCAACGTCACGCGCGCCAAGCGCGTTGTCGTGCGTCTCGGATGCGTCGATTCGTTTGCGGCCACCATCGGCCCGATCATCATCAAGGCGCTCGCGGGCACGTCGCATCAAATCCGTTTGTGGTCGGGCATCACGCCCACGCTCGACGCGCAGCTCGAGGCGCGCCAGCTCGACATGGCCGTGACGACCACCGAGCTTTCGCAGGTGCCCGGCATTCGCCGCCAGAAGCTGTTTTCGGAGCCCTACGTGGTCGTGCTGCCGCGCAGCTTCGAAGTGGACCGCTTCACGACGCTCACGGAACTCAGCCGCCAGCTTCAACTCATCCGCTACAGCGCGCGTTCGGTCATCGGCCAACACGTCGATGCCTATCTCGCCGCCAACGCCGAAAACATCGAGCGCACCTGCGAATTCGACGCCACCGACCCGATGCTCAGTCTCGTGGCCGCCGGTCTCGGCTTCGCGGTGACCACGCCGCTGTGTCTGTGGCAGTCGCGCCATTACGTGCCCGATTTGCGCGTGGTCGCGCTTTCGTCGTTCTCGCGGCACGGCCGGGCTTACCAGGGCCTGAGCCGTTCGTTCTTTCTCGCCTCGCGCGAGAACGAACTCGGCCATCTGCCCGCCGATCTCTACGATCTGCTCAAGCGCGCGTTCGAGCGCCAGGTGTCACGCGACATCGCCAAAGCGCTCGCGCTCGCGCCCGAGGATGTCTGTATCGCCGACGAGCAATGATGCGCGCCGCGCGTTGGCCGCATGTTCCGCCGCTTCCATAACCCTCGCCGATCCAAAGCATAAGTCGAGGTTTAGCAACGGGCGGTTTGCCGCCTTGCCACTAGTCTGGACACTGAGCTTCGCCTTCGGCGCAAAGCGGCGCGCGCGGCGTGCCGCTGCATGCGAACCGCTACGCCGGCGGCGTTTTCGAATCCCCTTCCCTTAGGAGCCAGTGTGATTTCAGGTCCTCAATTCCCGCAGCCCGCGAACGAACCCGAAGTGCATTTCGGCGCGGGCACGCAAGCGCAAGCGGAGTTGCGCCAGGAGCTCGAACAGCGCGACGTGGTCGAGATCCCCACCGTGATCGACGGCAAGCGCTACTTCTCGAACGACGTCGTCGAAGTGCGCGCACCGCACGACACGCAGCGCCTGCTCGCCCGCATCCACCGGCCCACTGAAGCCCAGGTCCAGGAAGCGATTGCGAGCAACAAACGCGTGGCGAAAGATTGGGCCCGACTCACGCACGCGAGCCGCGCAACGATCCTGCATCGCGCCGCCGAGATCATCGCCACGCGTTCGCGCATGAAGATCAACGCAGCGACCATGCTCGGCCAGAGCAAGACCGTGGAAGAGGCCGAGCCGGACAGCGCCTGCGAGTTGATCGATTTCCTGCGCTTCAACGCCTACAACGCACAACGCGTGTATGCGGAGCAGCCGATGTCGGTCGCAACCGCCGCGAACCGCGCCGACTGGCGTCCGCTCGAAGGTTTCGTCTACGCCGTCTCGCCGTTCAACTTCACGGCCATCGGCGGCAACCTGACCACGGCGCCCGCCATCATGGGCAATACCGTGCTGTGGAAGCCCTCGGAAAAGTCGGCGCTCGCCAATTACATCTTCTTCGAAGCGCTCGAAGAGGCGGGCCTGCCGCCGGGCGTGATCAACTTCGTGCCGGGCGAAGCCGAACTCACCACACGCGTGGCGTTGGCCTCGCCCGATCTCGCGGGTATTCATTTCACGGGCTCGTCGGCGGTGTTTCAGTCGCTCTGGAAGGGCGTGGCGTCCAAGGTCGACTCGTTCCGTACGATTCCGCGCCTCGTGGGCGAAACGGGCGGTAAGGACTTCGTACTCGCGCATGCGTCGGCGCATCCGTCCGAAGTCGCCATCGCGCTGATTCGCGGCGCGTTCGGCTATCAAGGGCAAAAGTGCAGCGCCGCCTCGCGCGCTTATATTCCGCGCAGCCTGTGGTCCACCGTGCGCGAGGAATTGCGCGCGCGCCTTGCCGAGCTGAAAGTGGGCGACGTAGCCGACTTCAGCACGTTCATGGGCGCCGTGATTTCCGAAGCCTCGCATAACAAGCTGAGCCGCGTGCTGGCCGCGGCAAAGGACGACTCGGCTGTCACCTTCGTGAGCGGCGGCAAGACGTGGTCGGAACCCGGCTACTTTGTCGAGCCGACCGTGCTCGAAGTGAGCAATCCGAAGCACGCGCTGATGACCGAGGAACTGTTCGGGCCGATCCTCTCGGTGTATGTGTACGACGACAACGCATGGGACGACACGCTCACGCTGATCGACGCGACGAGCCCGTACGCCCTCACCGGCTCGATCTTCTGCACCGACCGCTTCGCGCTGCATCAGGCCGAGGACGTGCTCGTGAACGCCGCGGGCAACCTCTACCTCAACGACAAGCCGACCGGCGCGATGATCGGCCAGCAGCCGTTCGGCGGCGGCCGTGCGAGCGGCACGAACGACAAGGCCGGTTCGTATCTGAACCTGCTGCGCTGGGCCTCGCCGCGCGTCGTGAAGGAAACCTACCTGCCCACGCGCGAGTGGCGTTTCGGCGTGTAAGCGCCAGGCGCGGTTCATCGTCCCGGCGATCGCCGGGACGCATGAAAAAAGGGCTCATCGCGACGATGAGCCCTTTTGCTTTACATGTTCGGATAATTCGGTCCGCCGCCGCCTTCGGGTGTGACCCACACGATGTTTTGCGTCGGGTCCTTGATATCGCAGGTCTTGCAGTGAACGCAGTTCTGCGCATTGATGACTAGCGTGCGATCGCTCGCGCCTTCATCGCCCGTGAACTCGTAGACGCCCGCCGGGCAAAACCGCGCTTCAGGCCCCGCGTAGTGGTCGAGATTCACACGCACGGGCACGCTCGCATCCTTGAGCGTGAGATGAGCGGGCTGGTTCTCTTCGTGATTCGTATTCGAGAGAAACACCGAAGAAAGCCGGTCGAACGTGAGCTTGCCGTCGGGCTTCGGATAGGCGATCGGCTTGCACTGCGCTGCCGGCCGCAATGTTTCGTGATCCGAATGATGATGGTGAAGCGTCCATGGCACGCGTCCACCCAGCACCTTTTGCTCGAGGCCGACCATCATGCTGCCGAGATAGAGGCCCTTGCTCATCCATTGCTTGAAATTGCGCGCACGATGCAGTTCTTCCTTGAGCCACGATTGCTCGAAGGCCTCGGGGTACGCCTCGAGCGTGTCGTTGCCACGCCCCGCTTGCAACGCGTCGAACGCCGCTTGCGCCGCCATCATGCCCGAGGCGATCGCCGCGTGGCTGCCCTTGATGCGTGAGGCGTTGAGCATGCCCGCCTCGCAACCCAGGAGCGCGCCGCCCGCGAACACGAGTTTGGGCATCGACACGAGGCCACCCGCCGCAATGGCGCGCGCGCCATACGACAGACGCCGGCCGCCTTCGAGAAAGCGCCGGATCGCCGGATGCGTCTTGTAGCGCTGAAACTCCTCGAACGGTGACAAATACGGATTCGTGTACCCGAGCCCCACGACGAACCCCACCACCACCTGGTTGTCGTTCAGGTGATAGAGAAACGAGCCTCCGTAGGTGTCGCTTTCGAGCGGCCAGCCCGCGGTGTGTATCACGAGGCCCGGCTGATGCAAGGCCGGATCGATCTCCCAGAGTTCCTTGATGCCGAGTCCGTATACCTGCGGATCGGCGCCCTCGTCGAGTTTGAAACGGCCGATCAGCTCGCGGCCAAGATGACCGCGCGCGCCTTCCGCGAATAGCGTATAGCGCGCGTGGAGTTCCATGCCCAGCTGGAAGTTCGCAGTCGGCTCCCCGTCCTTGCCGACGCCCATGTTGCCCGTCGCCACGCCCCGCACTTCGCAGTGCTCGCCGTAGAGCACTTCCGCCGCTGCGAAGCCCGCGAAGATCTCCACGCCCAGCGCTTCGGCCTGCTCCGCGAGCCAGCGTGTCACATTGCCGAGGCTCACGACATAGTTGCCGTGGTTCCTGAAGTTATCGGGCAGCAGCCAGTTGGGCACCGGCCTCGCGCCGCCTTCGGAAAGGAAGAGAAAACGGTCTTCGGTCACCGGTACGTCGAGCGGTGCACCGCGCTCCTTCCAGTCGGGAATCAGCTCGGAAAGCGCGCGCGGGTCCATGACCGCGCCCGAGAGCGTATGCGCGCCGATGGCCGAACCTTTCTCGAGCACGCACACGCTCACATCAGCGTTGCGTTCTTGCGCCATCTGCTTGAGGCGGATGGCGGCGGAAAGACCGGCCGGCCCTCCACCGACAATGACGACGTCATACTCCATCGATTCGCGCGGGCCAAACCGCGCTGCGAAGGTCTTCGTGTCCATTTCAACCGATATCTGACTGTGCGGGACGGCTGCGGCTCGCACACACATGCAAGGGCCGCAGCCTTGTGGAGTTCCCGGCACGCGCCGCGCGAAGCGGCACGACCGGCCTGAAACCCATCCTACGTTGCCGGATAGCGGATGCCTGCGACATCACCGGTGCTTATGCAGCAATCAAGCCCGCGTTGGTCTTGCGATGGCGTGAATTCAATGCGGCGACGCGAGCGCGTCCAGTCGTGGTGATTCTGTGCGCGTCGCTGCGAATGCGACCGGGCCAGTCCCGCGTAAGGCAAGCGCCACCCAGAACCGCGCGGATAGCGCCCGAATACCGCGCGCACGGCCTGTGCGCGGCGGCAGTGCGACGCCCGCTTTTACTAAGCATCGATCCTGCTTATATTGGCGCGCCGCGGTTTATGGCGTCTCACACTTCGCCCCATACCCTTTGCTCAGGAAAGGACGCGAAACCGTGGACAAATATGATGTGGTCGTGATTGGCGCTGGCGTGATCGGCAGCTCCGTCGCATTTCAACTGGCGAAGCTCGGCGCGAAGAACGTGCTCGTGCTCGATCGCGGCACGATTGGCGCCGGGACGACCTCGCAGTCGTCCGGCATCTTGCGGACCCACTACTCCGTCAAGGAAAACGTGGAACTCGCGCTCAAGAGCTGGGAAGTCTTCAACAACTTCCCGGCCTATCTCGGCGACGAAGAAGCGTCCTGTGGACTCGTGAAGTGCGGCTACATGATCGTGGCGAGCGAAGGCGACAAGCTCGAGCCGCTGCGCGCGTCGCTCGATCAGCAAAAGGCCCAGGGCGTGCCGCTCGAATTGCTCGACGCGAAAACCGCGCATGAACTGCTGCCGATCGCCCGCTTCGACGACGCCGCCCTGATCGGCTACGAGCCCGAAGCCGGTTTCGCCGATGCGTATCTCGTCGCCACCAGCTTCGCGCGCGCCGCGCGCCGCGGCGGCGTGACGATCCGCGAGAACGTCGCGGTCAACAAGATCCTGTTCGAAGGCAACCGCGTGGTCGGCGTATCGACGAGCGCGGGCGACTTCGCAGCGGGCGTCGTCATCAGCACACAGAACATCTGGACGCCTGAACTTGCGGGCTGGACCGGCCGCAACCTGCCCGTGATGCCCGAACGCCACGCCGTGCTCGCGCTCGAATGCGACGCGGCGAAGTACACCTTCTCGATGCCGGTATTCAAGGACCTGGCCTCGCCCGGCATGCTCTATTACCGCAGCTACGGCGGCAGTCAGATGCTGGTGAGCGAAGGCATCGTGGGCGAAAAGCTCGCCGCCGCCGAAACCGAGCAAGGCGACATTCCGATGGACTACGTCGTCGAAGTCGGCGCGCAGGTGGCCGAGCGCTTCCCGGCCTACGAAACGGCGGGCATCGCGTCGTCGTGGACCGGCGTCTACGACGTCACGCCCGACTGGAATCCGGTGCTCGGCCGCCTGCCCGGCATCGAAGGCCTCGTGGTCGGCTACGGCTTCTCGGGCCACGGCTTCAAGCTTTCGCCGACGGTGGGCCGCGTACTCGCCCAGGAAGCGCTTGGTCTGCCGACCGATGTCTCGCTCGACCCGTATTCGATCGAGCGCTTCGAAACGGGCGCGCTGCTGACGGGCAAATACGGCCTTGGCGCCGTGTCGTGAGCGTGCGTGACCCCGTGCCGATGAACACCGCCAACGTACGCGCGCTCGCCGCGCTGCCGCGCGAAGCGTGGCGCAACGGCGGCGGCGTGACACGCACGCTTGCCACGAACGCGAATGCAAACGCAGACGCATGGCGCGTGAGCATCGCCGAAGTCGAGCGCGATGGCCCGTACTCCCGTTTTGCCGGCATGACGCGCGTGTCGTTCGTACTGCGCGGCGCAGGCGTCGTGCTGCGCGAAGGCGCGCTGGAAGTGTCGCTCACGCCGAACGAAGCCGTGGAATACACGGGCAACGCAGCGTGGGACGCGCGCCTCGTGGGCGGCGCAGTCACGGTGCTGAACGTGATGAACGCGGCGCAAAAGTATCGCGTCGCGGTGCGCCCACTCGGCGCGAGCGTGACTGTCGACGCCGGCGGCGTGGCGCTCGTGCTGGCGCTCGATGGCGCGTGCGATATCGGCGGCAGCTTAGCCGGACACACGCGCCTCGCATCGGGCGAATACGCCACGTTCGCCGACGTGCGCGCGCCGCTGGCCGTCGCGCCCGCCACGCCAGGCGCGCGCATCGTGCTCGTCACGTTATCGCCTGTCGCATCACCATGAACGAATATCGTTGAGTATTCCGAGGAAACCAGCATGAAAGTGATTACCGCAGTCAAGCGCGTCGTCGATTACAACGTGAAGGTCCGCGCGAAAGCGGACGGCAGCGGCGTCGATATCGGCAACGTCAAGATGTCGATGAATCCCTTCGACGAGATCGCCACCGAAGCGGCCACGCGCCTGAAGGAAGCGGGCCATGCCACGGAAGTCGTGGCCGTCTCGTGCGGCGTCGCGCAAAGCCAGGAAACGCTGCGCACCGCGCTCGCCATCGGCGCGGACCGCGGCATCCTCGTGGAAACCGCCGTGGAATTGCAGCCGCTTGCCGTCGCGAAGCTGCTGAAGGCCGTGATCGACAAAGAGCAGCCGCAACTGGTCATTCTCGGCAAGCAGGCCATCGACGACGACGCGGGTCAAACGGGCCAGCTGCTCGCCGCCCTGCTCGACTGGCCGCAGGCGACGTTCGCGAGCGCGATCGAAATCGGCGATGGCACGGCCACCGTCACGCGCGAAGTGGACGGCGGTCTCGAAGTCGTCTCGCTGCGCCTGCCCGCCATCGTGACGACCGATCTGCGCCTTAACGAGCCGCGCTACGTCACGCTGCCCAACATCATGAAGGCGAAGAAAAAGCCGATCGACACGCTCACGCCCGAGCAACTCAACGTCGATCCCGCACCGCGCCTGAAAACGCTCAAGGTCGTCGAGCCGCCCGTGCGCAAAGCCGGCGTGATCGTGCCAGATGTGGCCACGCTCGTCGAAAAACTGAAATCCGAAGCGAAGGTGATCTGAATGACAACTCTCGTAATCGCCGAACATGGCGAAGGTCAACTGAAGCCCGCGACGCTGCACACGATCGCCGCCGCGCAACAGATCGGCAACGGCGTGCACGTGCTCGTGACGGGTCATGCCGCGAGCGCCGTGGCGCAAGCCGCGAGCCGTGTGGCGGGCGTCGACAAGGTCGTGCTGATCGATGCGCCGCATCTCGCCGATGCCCTCGCGGAGAATGTGGCGGCGCAGGTCCTGGCGCTGGCTGCCGACTACTCCCATCTACTCTTCCCCGCCACCGCGTTCGGCAAGAACGTCGCCCCGCGCGTGGCCGCGAAGCTCGACGCCTCGCAAATCTCCGACGTGATCGCCATCGACGCGCCGGACACGTTCCAGCGCCCGATCTACGCCGGTAACGCCATCGCCACCGTGCAATCCAGCGACGCCGTGAAGGTCGCGACGATCCGCACGACCGCATTCGAAGCGGCGCAGCCGGAAGGCGGCAGCGCGTCGATCGCCGAAGCGCCGGCCGTGCCCGATCGCGGCCTCTCGTCGTTTATTCGCCGCGAGATCGCGGCAAGCGACCGGCCCGACCTCACCTCGGCGCGTGTGGTGGTGTCCGGCGGTCGCGGCCTTGGCAGCGCCGAAGATTTCGCGCGCCTCGATCCGCTCGCCGAAAAGCTGGGCGCCGCGATCGGCGCGTCGCGCGCCGCCGTCGATTCGGGCTATGCGCCGAATGATTTGCAAGTCGGGCAAACCGGCAAGATCGTCGCGCCGGAACTCTATGTCGCAGTCGGCATTTCGGGTGCGATCCAGCATCTCGCGGGCATGAAGGACTCGAAGGTGATCGTGGCAATCAATAAGGACGCCGATGCTCCGATCTTCGGCGTGGCCGATTACGGTCTCGTTGCCGATCTGTTCGAGGCGGTGCCCGCCTTCGCTCAAGCGCTGTAATGCTGCGCGGCGTTCGCGCCGCGCTACTTGCCTGTTCCTGTCTCAATCCTCACGCAGTAACCGGTTCGCCGTCTTCTCGATGCCTTCGCGAAGACGGCTTTTTTTGCGCCTGCGATGCGGCATGTGCGATGCGCCAACAAAAAAAGCGGGCCATGCCCGCTTTTTCATTAGCCTGGATCGCGCATTCAGCGTCCCATCGCTCGCACCGCCTCAAACGCCGCCGTCACCATGCGCTCGACCACCGGCTCGACCTCGCCCGCGACTTCAGGCAGGTACTCAAACGGCGAAGTCTCGCTCATATACGTCGACTGACACATTTCGAGCTGCACCGCGTGCACGCCCTTCTGCGGCTCGCCATACGCGCGCGTGTTGTAACCGCCCTTGAAGCGTCCATTGGCGATCCACGTGAACGGCTGAGCGTCGAGCGTGCGCGTGATCGCGTCGAGCACGCCGGCGTCGCAACTCAGTCCGTTGTTCGTGCCGATATTCAGGTCGGGCAGCTTGCCCTCGAAAAGGCGCGGCAGCACGCTCGCGATCGAATGCGCTTCCCACAGCAGCACGGCGCCGAATTCAGCCGTCAAGCGGTCGAGTTCGGCGCGCAGTTGCGCGTGATACGGGCGCCAGTACCGGTCGAGACGCCGCGCGACTTCGGCGGCGTTGGGGCCGGCGCCATTGCGATACAGCGGTTCGCCGCGAAACGTTTCGGTCGGGCACAGGCCGGTGGTCCTCTGGCCCGGATAGAGGCTTTCGCCCGAGGCCGGCCGGTTCAGGTCGATCACATAGCGCGACACGCGCGCGCCCAGCACCGAGGCGCCCATCTTTTTCGCGAACGCGTAGAGGCGATCGAGATGCCAGTCGGTGTCGGCGACTTCGCCGGCAACGTCGGTCAACTGCTCACGGATATCGGCGGGAATGGCCGTGCCCAGATGCGGAATGGAAACGAGCAGCGGCACGGTGCCGCGATGAAAATCGAAGATCGGGGAAGTCATGCGGGAGGCATTGCGGTGATGTTGAGGGGAACGGCCTGCGTAACTACGCGGGAAGCGAGGGTGACGCTGCCGGCACGACACGGCCCGGATTCATCGTATCGTTCGGATCGAGCAGGTGCTTCATTTGCCGCATCAAGGCGATTTCGTTCGCGTCCTTGTAGAGCGACATCTCGGGCACGTGCAGCGAGCCGATGCCGTGCTCCGCGCTGAACGTGCCGCCCATCGCCGCCGCGATGTCGTAAAGCCGATGACTCAGCGCGAGCTGCAGAGCGGCCTTGTCCGCAACGCTCGCCCAGTATTCGTGCGAAAACATGGCGATGTAGTGGAGATTGCCGTCGCCCATATGGCCGACCACGACTTGCGTGGCCTGCGGATAGTGCTCCTCGAGCGTCTTCTCGGCGGCCTCCATGAAGTCGGGAATGCGGTACGTAGGCACGGCGATATCGTGCGTGAGCCCCATGCCTTCGCGGCCATTCGCCTCGGTCACGTGATGACGGATGTGCCAAAGGTCCGCGCGCTGCTGCGCGCTCGCGGCCACCACCGCGTCGACGATCACGCCGGCTTCGAACGACGGCGCGAGCGCATCCGTCAAGCGCGCGGCGACTGCTTCATCGTCGCCCGACGAAGCCGCCAGTTCGACGAGCACCATCCACGCCGGCGTTTTGTCGAACGGATTGCGCGCCTTCGCGGCATGACGCAGCGAGATTTCGAATTCACTGCGCGAGATGAGTTCGAGCCCGACCAGTTCGCCCGGAAAAGCGGCTTGAAGCTTGAGCCCTTCCCGCACGGCGGCGTGCACGGTATCGACGCCCAACATGGCCGTAGCCGTCGCGCGCGGACGCGGATACAGCTTCAACGCAGCCTGCGTGACCACGCCGAGCGTGCCCTCCGCGCCCACCAACAGGTTCTTCAGATCGTAGCCGCTGTTGTTCTTGCGCAGCGTGCGAATGCCGTTCCAGATGCGCCCGTCGGCAAGCACGACTTCGAGCCCGAGCACGAGATCGCGCGTGTTGCCGAAGCGCAGCACGTTGGTGCCGCCTGCATTCGTCGCGATGTTGCCGCCGATCTGGCACGAGCCTTCCGCGCCGAGCGTGAGCGGAAAAATGCGGTCGGCGTCGAGGGCGGCTTGCTGGAGATCGGCCAGAATGCAGCCGGCCTCGACGGTCATCGAATTGTTGTCGGCGTTGACCTCGATGATGCGGTTCATCTTCGCGAGATTCAGCAGGATGCTGTTACCGGAAGCGTCCGGTACCGAGCCACCGCACACGCTCGTGTTGCCGCCTTGCGGAAACACCTTCACGCCGCGCGCGTTGCACCATGCGAGGACACGCGACACCTGCGCGGTGTCGCGCGGAAACACGACGCACGCGGCGCGTCCCGAATGGCGCTTGCGCCAGTCGATCAAATGCGGCGCCATGTCGGCGTCGCGCTCCAGCACATTGGCGACGCCCGCGAGTTCGCGCATCGCCTCGATAATCATGGCTTGATTCATGGTTCGTTCACTTCCTCAACACGACGGCGTCGCGCGCGGCCCAGCGCACGGCCAGTTGCTGCCCCACGTTCGCGCGCTCCGCGGCGCGCGCCGAAATACCCTTCACGAGCAGCGTCGCGCCGTCTGCGAGCGTCAGCTCGAAGCGCGTCATGCCGCCCACGAACGATACCTGCGCAATCGTGCCCGTGCACGTGTTGTCGTCCTCGGGTTGCATTTTCTCCACCACGTCGATCTTTTCCGGGCGCACGAGCACCTTGACTTTCGAGCCGATCGCGTGCCCTTGCGTGCTGCGCACCTTGAGCACGCGATTCGCGGAAACACGCACCACCCCTTCGGCCTGCACGACGCCTTCGATCAGGTTCGACTCGCCAACGAAGTCCGCGACGAACTCGTTGACGGGCTCGAAATACAATTCGTCGGGCGTGCCGAGTTGCGCGATGCGGCCGCCGTTCATGAGGCACACGCGGTCAGAGAGGTTGAGCGCCTCTTCCTGATCGTGCGTGACGTAGACGAGTGTGGTGCCGAGGTCGCGGTGCAGGCGCTTGATCTCGCCTTGCAACTGGTCGCGCAGCTTCTTGTCGAGCGCACCGAGCGGCTCGTCCATCAGGATCACCGAAGGCGAATAGACGATGCAGCGCGCAATGCCCACGCGTTGCTGCTGGCCGCCCGACATCTCGCGAGGCTTGCGATTCTCGTAGCCCGTGAGCCCGACGCGCTCGAGCGCGTTGCGCACACGCTGCTGGATCTCCGACTTCGCGACGCCGCGAATGCGCAGCGGAAACGCCACGTTGTCGAACACATTCAAATGCGGCAGCAGCGCGTAGTTCTGGAACACCATGCCAAGGCCGCGCTCGCGCGGCGGCACGGTCGACACGTCCTTGCCGTCGAGCACGATGGTGCCTTCGGTCGGCGCGACGGCGCCCGCGATAATGTTGAGGATCGTGCTCTTGCCCGAACCGCTCGGCCCGAGCAGGCTCAGGAATTCGCCCTTGCGGATCGAAAAATCCGTGCTGTGCAGCGCAATCGCGCTGCCGTAATGCTTGCTCACGCCGCGAAAAACGATCATCTCTTCAGTGTTGCGCTGCGTCGCCGCGACGCTGCCCGAGGCTTCCTTGGCCGCTTGCGCGATGCCTGGCAGCGGACGGCCATCGTTATCCAGTAGAACGTGTGACATGTTTTTCTCCAACCTCAATGCGACGATTCGGGCGCAGCCGGCTGAAGCCAAACCGACACGCAACAGAAAACCAGCGAAAGCAATGTGAGCAGTGCGGAAACGGCGGCGATCACGGGTGAAATATCCCATTGAATGCTGCTGTACATCCGCACCGGCAACGTAGTCGTTTCGGGGCTCGTGAGAAACCACGCGATAACGACCTCGTCGAACGACACGAGAAACGCGAACAGCGCGCCCGCGAGAATCGACGGGCGAAGCTGCGGCAGGACCACCTTGAAGAACACGGTGCGGCGCTCCGCGCCCATGATCGTGGTGGCGAATTCGAGCGCCGGGTCGAGCTTCTTCACGCCGGCCATCACCGTCATCATCATGAACGGCGTGACATACGCGACATGACTCACGACGAGGCCAAGCGTCGAGCCGACCAGATGCAGCCGCGACAGGTACAAATAGAGGCCGAGCGACATCACGATCACGGGAACCAGAATCGGACTCATGAGCAGCAACATCACAAAGCGCTTGCCGGGGAATTCGTGGCGCACGAGCCCGTATGCGGCAGGCACGCCCAGGAGCACGGAAACGACCGTGGTGAGACTCGCGACCTTCAGGCTCTGCAGGATCGGTCCGACCCAGCTATCCGACGTGAAGAGATGCACATACAGAGACATCGACCACACACGCGGCGGGAACGTCAGCTCGCCGTCGCCGCCGAACGAAATCGGAATGACGATGAGCGTGGGCACCAGAATGAAGACGTACACCAGAATGGCGATGACGTTGCGCAGCCGCGCGTAACGACGCGCGAGCCCATCGACCACGACACCGCGCCGGACTGCCGGCAACCCTGCTTGCATCGATGTGCTCATGCCATCACCTTTTTTGAATCGCGCTTCTGGAACCGCTCCGCGCCGAGCGCCGCGAGCGTGACGATACCGAGCAGGATCACGCCGATTGCCGACGCCATATTCCAGTCCATTGTTTCGCGCGTGTAGAAGTCGACGAGATTGGACATCATCGCGTCCTTACGGCCGCCCAGCAGCGCAGGAATCACGAAAAAGCCCATCGACATGACCGTGGTGCTCAGCGCCGCGGCCGCGACACCGGGCATGGACAGTGGCAGCGTGATGCGAAAGAAGATGCGCGGCGGCTTCGCGCCCATGATTTCCGAAGCGCGGTACAGCGACTGGTCGATAGCGAGCAAACTCGCGAGGACCGGAAAGACGATGAACGGAATCAGATAGTTGGTCATGCCGACCATCACGCCGAAGCGGTTGAACAGCATCGGCAGCTGGACATGCGTGGCGAACAGGACCGACAACAGCTTGTTGACCAGCCCGTCGCGGCCGAGCAGGACCGTGAATGCATAGCTCTTCACGAGAATGCTGGTCCAGAACGGCACCAGCACGAGCACCATGTAGAGGGCCCGTTTCTTCGGCGTTTGCTTCGCGAGATGCATGGCGATGGGATAGCCGAGCAGCAGGCTGCACAACGAAGCGCAGATGCTGATCTGAAACGTCGACCACAAGGTGCGCAGGAAGAGTTCACTGCCGAAGAGGCGTTGATAGGCCGAAAGCGACAAGCCGTCATTCACCCAGACACTCGTGTAGACCACATACATCAGCGGCACGAACACCACGAGAAATAAAAATACCGTTGCCGGGCCGACGTACAGCAACCCATCCTTTCTGCCTTTCATCACTCCTCCTACCGCTGAAATGCTTGACTGCTGACCATACGACCGCCGCTATTGCGACGGCCTTTTTTACCTCGACGTTACGACAGCACCCACTCCTTGAAACGCAGTGTGAGTTCGTCGTAATGGTCGGTCCACCAGACATCGTTGCTGATGAGGTTCATCTTGTTGTTCGGGTCCGACAGCCATTTGCGCACGTCGGGTTTGACGAGCGGGAGCGCCTTCTTGCTCGCCGGCGTGTTGCCGAGATAATCCATGAGCGCCGCCTGACGATCGGGGCGCATGGCGAACTGCACGAACTTCATCGCGTTCGCCTTGTTGGGCGCGTTCTTCAGAACGACGAGATACTCGAGACCGGTGAGCGTTTGTTTAAACGAGAAGTCGATCGGCTTGCCCGCTTCCTGTGCGGCCTTCACGCGCGTCGAATACGTGTAGCTGTAATCGACCTGGCCCGTTTCCACGAGCGAGACCGTTTGGGGCGTCTGGTCCACCCACTTGCCGATAGACGGCTTGATGCGGTCCAGTACGCGAAACGCGCGGTCGACGTCGAGCGGATAAATCTTTTCCGGCGGCACGCCGTCGGCGAGCAAGGCGATTTCGAGCGTTTCGCTCGCGCGGTTGCGCAGCGTGCGCTGGCCGGGAAACTTCTTCACGTCGAAGTAATCGGCGAAGGTTTCCGGGTGCTTGCCGGCCGGGTGCTTGCTGTTGTCCCAGCAAATGCCGCCCGTGAAGCCGTAGAACGGCACGGCGAATTTCGTCATCGGCGCAATCAGGTCGCTGCGGTCGAACAATGCCGGATCGAGCGGTTCCCAATAGCCGTTTTTCGCACCCGTCATCGCCATTGGACCGACCGCATCGAACACGTCCCATTGCACGTTGTTCGTCATCACCTGCGCCTTCACGCGGGCAAGATCGGGCGTGTCGACGAGCGTCACGTGCACGCCGAATTCCTTTTCGAACGGCTTGGCGAGCGCTTCGTCAACACCCTGATGATAGTTGCCGCCCCAGCTCACGACCGTGAGATTGCTCGCAGCGGCCGCCTTGCGTGAAGTGATGATCATCGGCGCGGCAACGGCCGACGAGAGTAGCGTGGCGCCCGCCGCCTGAAGAAAGCGACGACGCGGAAGAATGATGTTGTTATCGGATGACATGGTCTTCTCTCTTAACGTATCGATGGTCTCAGTGCGACTCAAACGCCCGCCGCGGATGGGGAACAGGCGTCCTCGCGCGCGACGAGCGGCGCCATGACGTCGGCGAGGCGCTGGCGCAGCGCCGCCGAAGCAGGCTTGAGCGGCGGCAGCACGTCGCCGAACGCGAGGCCTTGAAGCGTCAGCGCGGCTTTGATGGGCGCGGGATTCGGCTCGGCGAAGATGGCGTCGATGAGCGGGCGCAACGTGGCGTGCAGCGCAACGGCCTGTTCGAGCTGGCCGTTCGACGCCAGCGCGAGCACACGCGCCCACTGCTTCGGCACGAGGTTCGAACTGGAGATGATGCCGCCTACGGCACCCATGGCGACGTGCAGCGGCAGCACGTCTTCCTCGCCGCTCAGAATGGCGATCTTCGACGCGCAGAGTTCGGCCGCGCGCATTTGCGTGGCGAGATCCGGATTGCAGGCTTTGATGCCGACGACGCGCGTGAGCGCGGCGAGCTTCGCGACGGTTTCGTAATGGAGCGAGACGCCCGTGCGATACGGGATTTCGTAGAGAATGATGTCGGCGTCGACTGCATCGGAGAAACGCTGGTAGTACTCGACGATGCCTTCCTGTGTAGGCCGGAAATAATACGGCGTGACGACCATGAGCGCCTTCGCGCCGGCCTTCACAAAGGCCTTGGCGTTGTCGATGGCGTCGCCAAGTCCTGGCGCGAGAATGCCCGGCACGACGGGCAGCGCGCCGGCCGCCGCTTCGAGCGACGTTTCGACGACACGCAGACGCTCCGCGAACGACAGTGCCGTGTACTCGCCCGTGCCGCCGAGCGGCACGACACCGTCCGCGCCGGCTTCGATGAGCCTGCCGATCTGCGCGGCAAGCGGCGCGGCGACGAAATGGCCGTCTGCGTCGAGAGGAGTGGGAACTGCCGTCAAAATACCTGCATAGGGATGCAACGTGCTCATCGATGCGCTCTTCAATAGTGGTACGGCCTGGGTCGCCGAGGATCTGAATGACACTCCATGGTTTGAACGATAAGGAGGCAAAAAAACCGGACACGCACCATCAGTGCCAGTTACCCTCTTTATAAGACCTGGTTATTCAATGGGGCCTGGAGCAGGCGGGATGGGGCTGCGCAGCCTCGCGAGACGGCCTGGCGGGCGCAAACAAGCGTGATAAACGTGGCGGTTTGAGGGTTTCCCCTGATGTGACCCTCTGGTGGTTCTCAGGGGCATGTGCATCGAGAGCATTGTCGCCTTATACGAACGGGCGTGGTCCCCCATCCATCCGTGGCCTCTTGTCCGACGATTTCGCAAGGGCCAGGCGATTCGAACGCGGTTTTTTGATTCTGGCAATGCTCGTCGACAGCGGTAGGTCGTCGGGACATAGGTGAAATGCCGGTATTATGATTTTATTGTGATAAGTATTCTTATCATAATGGAACGCTTTTCACTTAAAACTCCTAGATGACAGAATCCACCTTACTCGGTCCCCTGCCCGCTTTCCGCTGAAGGCGCCGGTTTTCCCGATGCCGGTGAACTCGCAATCCACAACTCCAGCGAGAGGAAAGCGCAGCGCCTGAGCTTCGCGTCATTCCAGGCGTTTGCATCTGTCAACTCTCCACGTTCGCCCCAGTAACTGTCGACGGCGTTAGCGTCGATATAAGAAATAGCGGTGACGAAGCGTAGAATACGCCACTCATCCAACGCATCCAGATCCGGGCGCATCGCCACGGATACCCTGCAAGTCCTGTCTCCGAGTGTGTCGTTGGTTGGCGAACTGGCCTGAGCGGCAGCCGGGCGAACAAATCAAGGTGCGTCTTGCCTGGCTCGCTAGGCATGGGGAAGCGTGCGTATTACGGCATCAACTGATTAGTGAACGAAAGAAACATGCAGACCGTTGCGGTACTCGACTTCGAAACAACCGGGCTTTCGCCGAATCTGGGCGACCGCGCTACCGAGATTGCCGTCATCCTCCTGCGTGACGGTCGGATTGTTGATCGTTACCAGAGCTTGATGAACGCAGGACGGCGCATCCCGTCCGATGTCGCTGCTCTCACAGGCATCACGAACGACATGATCGCATCGGCTCCTCCTGTATCGAAAGTCATGAGGGAATCTGCAGCGTTTGTTGGAAACCATCCCGTCGTTGCCCACAACGCCGGTTTCGATAAGCGGTTTTGGCAGGCAGAACTGGGGCTTCTTGGAGTGCCAGCGGAGCATTCGTTTGCTTGCACGATGCTCGTGTCCAGGCGGATCTACCCACGCGCCCAGAGTCACCGCCTATCTAGCTTGGCGGAGATGCTTCGATTACCGAAATCGGGTCGTGCGCACCGAGCGATGGTTGACGCTGAGATCGCCAGTCATCTCTGGTGCCGATTGCAGCACGACATCGCTCAAACTTACGGGCTGAAGCGAATCGATCACGCCCTCATGGCTCAATTGCAGAAGACTAGCAAGGCGAAGGTTGCGACATTTCTGGGTTCACTGTCTACGCCAGTTTTGCCGAAAAAGACGTCGTAGAGCACATTAAATCTGTCACCCGTCGGAAGGCCGGAGTAAAGCGATAAGAGACATCCCCAAACGGCAAGCACCGATATGTCTATCGAACGGCTATCGACAATTGCCTTCGACGAATTCGTGCGGGTTCACAGTGTTTCGTCGATCTCGGGCAAGTCCTGGAGTGTGAATTGGAAAGTGAGTGCTCTTGCAGCGAGGACGCCGGCGAACTGCACCGACGTCGTCGGTTGCAGTTCGAGCTGGTCTAGCGGATTCGTGATAACTCGCACCTCTGGATCTCCAGCACCTGCTTGAAGGTTGCCGATCACCGCCACCCAGCTTGGTTGTCGACCTCTTCTGCCGACGTCGCTCTGACTCTTCTGATAATCGCTGGAATGCGGCGCTGGCAGCTGCCTCGCGCTCCGCGCGGGCCCGCTTCTGCTCAGCCTCCACACTCGCGGCAGTCTTGATCGCCTCAGCCCGGTGCCCCGCCTTTGCGGCCCCCCAAGCGGCGAGCCAGTCGTGGGCGATTCGTCGCGTATCGCTAGCAAAGGCCGACGCAACCGCGTACGCACCTGAGCCGGGATCGCCAACGTCGTCCGGCTCGACGACGTAGAACGTGGCTGCGTCCATGTCGATCCATGCTCGCGTCGCGAAGGACAAAAATCTGCCGGGAATAACGTCCTCAAATCTGACTGTCAGGTCCCGCCGGACGCAGACATTGAATCGCGCCAAGACGTCCCATGACACTCGGATGCTCGCTCGCTGCATGAGTCGCTCAATGCCAAGTCCTCGCGCAGATTGAAAACCGCGTTAGAGAACTTTGGTGAGTTCAGGGGCGTACTCGGCGCGTTCGGCACTCTCCACTCGCGCCTGGCTAGCGTCGACGCCAGTGAGTTCGTAAGGTTCGATGAGTGAGTCGAGCAGCGCGAGCGCACCGCCCGGTGCCCAGATTGGAATTTGTTGTGACAATCCGTCAGCAATGAGCGGGTTACCGATCGCAAAGACAGGCCGGGTTCCCTCGCGCGACAAAGCGGGCTCGAACTGCTATATGAGCTTTCATATCGGCACACGTCCGGTAACAGAGCGCACGCCACAGTCGCCGCGCTGGAACGTAACATGTGCGCCGACGAAAGCGGATACCTCAACGGGTATCGCTTCGGACCTGACTATTCCGATATGCGATCACGCTGCACGCGGCCAATGCAGCGATGATTCACCTGATCGGGATAGCTGTCGAACACTTGGGCTTGAAAAGCTACGATGCAGAAACCCGCGACCTTGTTCTACATTGGGAGCTCATCCAGGGACCGCTGAACTTGCCTGATTGACGTCTCCACGCCCCGGCACCTTTATTCGTGCGGGGATTCTACGCAAGGCACGGTCCACAGCACGCCCACAGTGGCACACAAGCGAACGGGCCGAGCCATGGATGTGCCGAGCGCATAGATCTCATTCATCCTGGGTTCACGTAGATCGAGCTGTCAAACGTGAAGCGCGCCCGGTCCACCCGGTCGACGTGCTTTTCGACATGCATATTCGCGCCTCCCTTGACCGAAACTCGTGCGACTGCGAACGCTGGGCCAGCGCGATTGGTCCGAAAAGTGTAGGCTTCTGGAGCTCATGACGGCCAACCGTCAAAATTATCCTTGCATCGTGGGAGAGATGCGCAACGCACATCGCGTGAATCTGTTGGACACGTCGGGCGGCAGTCGGCCAGGAAGAGTCACCCGGTTGTCTGGCAGATGGGACATTCAAAAGGCGAGTCCTCCCTTGTTACCGGACATTCGATTGCAGGAGATGAGCGGTCTTTCGGCTTTTCCTGCTGTTTGACAGTCAACCGTGGTCGGTGCTGTCTCTACACCCCAACTGGTCTTTGGCACCAGAGGGATAAGCGGGGGGGAGCTGAGCTTCACGTGATCATAGCGTCTTGTCGTCGGCCACTTTCACCAGCATATGTGCAGGGACCGTGGCGACGGTTGTGTTGTCCGGCTTGCCCACCTGGTGGCTTCGGACTTCCACATAACCACCGAGGCGGACAATGGGCACGACGGCGGTGATCTTGTGACGGCTCATACCGTTACGTACTTCCACGTCACCGACCTGCAAATCTTTCGCTTCCTTCGTTGCCATATTCTTTCCTCCTCAGTTTCGAATGAACATCCCTTCATGCTAACGAGTGCCCCAGGATCGACTGCCTCCGCCGCTGAAGTCAGTTGATGCTCTCCAAGTAATGCACGCGTAGCTTTTCGACATCCACGGACAGAGCTTCGCTGAGGAACCTTGCTGTGCTGCCCCATTCCTGCTGGATTGTCTGAAGCGACGCCAGCAGATAACCGGGCCGGACCTCCAGCAGCGGCATCGCTACGCCATGTGCGATCCCGAGCGAATCCAGACGGGCCAAGAGCCCTCGAACGAGTAGTCGGTTCCGGTGGTTGGATTCCATATAGTTCGCGAGGATCGTCTCGGGCGTGACGTCGAGCGCTGACAGTAGCAGGAGGGTCGCAAAGCCAGCTCTGTCCTTTCCGGTGCTGCAGTGATAGAGCAACGTCAGACCCGCCTCCGCCGCCTTCATGAACCGACCGAAGACGGACTGATGCTTCAGAGGAAAGTCACGGTACACCTGCAGCATGAAGTCATCCATTTCCTGCCGTGTCGCGCTTTTCAGGCGCGGCACCAGCTCGGCCATACTCATGCTGCCTTCCAGCACCGGTAATGGCAGCCAGTTAAATACGGCACCAAATGCGCTTTCTTCATCGGACTTCTCTTCGGGCGAACGAAAGTCGATGACTACGTCCAGTCCAAGCGTCTGAAGCCGATCAATGTCGCCGGAACTGGCCATCCCAGGGTTGCCGCTGCGGAAAAGGCGCCCCGCACTGATGCGCCTGCCCTCGTGGCCGTGCAGCCCTCCAAGATCGCGCAGGTTATGGATGTTGTCAAAACGACGCGGTGCAACGGGGGATCCCGGATCGAATGACTGTTCCGCGTCGGGATCCTCATATGAGGTGACGCTAGACAGGAGTGACGAGATTTGGCTTGACATACCCGATTTAGGACTCTGCCGGCGAGGCGGTCGCGATCCTTTGACAATGATTGGAGCGTCTATTTTTTATCGAGCCGATTCGAGTCGTTTTTCATTGCGCGCCAAAATTGCCCAGGGTTGACCACTACGCGGCATAAACGGGGTCGAGAAAGTCGCCTCTACACTTGATAGCCGTCTTCGGGTACCGAACCGGGCGAATGGCTGGTGAGGGTGGCGGATTCAACCAGTCGATGCAACACACTAAGGGCTTTGCGAGCCCGTGGGGTGCTGCATCGACCGGTTGAATCCGCCGTGGACTAGGGACGACTACATCTCGCAGACCTCGGCCACAAGCGGACCCTCGAGGGTGGCGGCAAAATGTGGCCCTTCGAGCATCCAGTTCAACTATCATGCTTAAACGATTTCGTTTCGTCATTTCGGTGCAAGACCTGACTCGTTCGGCGACCTCAT
>NZ_CAJMYY010000036.1:0-86376 GCF_905220185.1 Paraburkholderia sp. J11-2
GCCACCGCCACCGCCGCCGCCGCCGCCGCCGCCGCCGCCGCCGCCAGGGCCGCCACCGCCGCCGCTGCCGCCCGGTCCACCACCGCCTCCGCTTGCGCCACCACCCGGCGGTCGATTATTTCCACCACCGGGTGGTCGCCCGCCGCCTTGTCCCGGCGGCCGTCCGCCGCCCTGGCCGGGTGGCCGGGCATTGCCTTGCCCCGGTGGCCGCGCGTTGTTATTGCCGGAGCCCGCGCCGGGTGGCCGGTTTCCCGGTCCTGCGTTGTTGTGGGGCGGACGATTCCCGCCGCCCTGGTTGGGCGGCCGGGCGCCGCCAGGCGGACGGCTACTCGGCGGACGCGGGCGCACGGGCGGCGGCGCTACGGGCCGCGGGCCCGGATGGCGCGCCCAGCGCGATTGATTCGAGTACCACGGACGGTCGCGGTAATGGGAGCCCCAGTACGCGCCGAGCGAGAACGTCACGATGGGAAGACCGATTCGCGGGCCATAGCTCATCACCGGCACGCGCTGCCCTTGCCATGGATAGCTGATGAAGGTGCCGTAGACCCAGCCGCGCAGGCCCGGAAAGCCGATATCGCACCAGCTGAAGCCGGCGACGCAGCCCCACACCGTCACGGCCACGCCACCCGGAATCTGGGCGACGATAGGAAAGTCGGCTGCGGGTCCTGCGTAGATATTGACGGTCTGATTCGTGAATGCCTGCGACTGGGCGTGCGCGGGCGGTGAAGCCACGAATATGCCGGCTAGCGCGGCGAGCACGACACCAAGAAACTGCTTGCGCATTCCTGCCTCCCGCTGGGTGGAGCCACCCGGACGTTTATTGAGATAGCGACGTTAACGGTAGCAGATAAGACTTTTAGGGCGCCTTTGAGCATGTAACGGCTTATTTCGTGCGGACGCACAATCACGGGCCAGGCAGGACGTCGGGCGCGCGTAGAGCGATTTGCCGGCGAGGCGCACGCATTGTGCCGCGCTGTGCAAAAATCGCGGCCTCGGTTCGCATCCAAGAAAACAGGCGGCCGATTCCGTATCAGCAGACGAGGAGCAGACCAACGTGATTCAGCGTATTTCCCATTTCTTTACCGGCGTGGTGCATCGGATCTTGCCGGACCCGCTCATCTTCGCCATTCTCCTCACCGTCGTGACCTTCGTGCTGGCGTTCGCGCTCACGCCGCAGCCGCCCGAAGCGCTCGTCATGATGTGGGGTTCGGGCTTCTGGAACCTGCTCGCGTTCGCGATGCAGATGGTCCTGATTCTCGTGACCGGCCACGCGCTCGCCAGCTCCGGCCCGGTCAAGCGCATGCTGGTTGCGCTGGCAAGTTGCGCGCGCACGCCGGGCCAGGGCGTGATGCTGGTTGCGTTCGTGGGCGCGATTGCCTGCGCGATCAACTGGGGCTTCGGCCTCGTGCTCGGCGCGATGTTCTCGCGCGAAGTGGCGCGGCGGGTGCGCGGCGCGGACTACCGGCTGCTCGTTGCCGCCGCGTACATGGGCTTTCTCACGTGGCACGGCGGCCTTTCCGGCTCGGTGCCGCTCGTGGCGGCCACAAAGGGCAACCCGATGGAAAAGGCCGTGGGCCTGATCCCGGTCTCGCAAACCATCTTCACGGGCTATAACGCGTTCATCACGCTCGGACTGATCGTGCTGCTGCCGATTCTCGTGCGTCTCATGATGCCGAAGCCCGAAGACGTCGTCTCGGTCGACCCCGCGCTGCTCGAAGATCCGCCGAGCGTCGAGCGCAAGCTCGGCCCGGACGCGACCTTCGCCGAGCGCATCGAGGAAAGCCGCGCGCTCTCGCTGCTGGTGGCGGCACTGTGTTTCGTGTTCCTCGGTATCCGCTTTCACACGAAAGGCTTCGCGCTCGACATCGACACGGTCAATCTCGTGTTCCTCGCGGCGGGTCTCGTGCTGCATAAAACGCCGATGGCCTACGCGCGTGCCGTGGCCGGCGCGGCGAGGGGCGCCTCGGGCATCATGATCCAGTTTCCGTTCTACGCGGGCATTCAGGCGCTGATGGACCACTCGGGTCTCGCGGGCGTCATCACGAAGTGGTTCGTCGATATCGCGAACGTGCATACGTTCCCGCTGCTCGTGTTTCTCAGCTCGGCGGTGATCAACTTCGCGGTGCCTTCGGGCGGCGGCCACTGGGTCGTGCAGGGGCCGTTCGTGATGCCGGCGGCGCAGGCGCTCGGCGCGGACCTCGGCAAGTCCGCGATGGCAATTGCCTATGGCGAGGCGTGGACCAACATGGCGCAGCCGTTCTGGGCGCTGCCCGCGCTCGCGATCGCAGGCCTTGGCGTGCGCGACATCATGGGTTACTGCGTGACCACGCTGCTGTTCTCGGGTGTGGTGTTCGTCGCGGGGATGTATCTCTTTTGAGCGTGACAAGGGCGGCGCCTGAGCGCCGCCCGCTTATTTGATCGCGTGCTTCGCCAGATAGTCGCGCAGCACGATTGCATGATTGCGCTGCGTGTCGTGAGAGCCGTAGAGCAGGGTGATGTGCCCCTTCCCGGCCGCTTCGGCGAGCGGATGCCAGGCTTCAGGATTGGCGTTCAGTTCGGCCAGATAGCGCTTCTTGAATTCGTCCCACTGGTCCGGGTCCTTGTGGAACCATTGGCGCAGTTCGGTGCTCGGCGCCGCCTCCTTCGCCCATTCCACATTCGCGAGTTTTTCCTTGCTCATGCCGCGCGGCCACAGCCGGTCCACCAGAAAGCAGTGGTGCCCGCCCTCGGGCAGCGGCTCGTAGACGCGCTGGATATCGATTGCCGGTTTCGTCATTGTCGGTTCTCCGGTTGCGGATGGAGGGCGGCTGCGCCCAGGCGCCAGCAACGCCTGCACGCGTGCTTGCAGCGCCGGCAGGACATCGTGTTCGAACCACGGGTGGCGCTTGAACCAAGCCTGATTGCGTGGCGACGGGTGCGGGAGCGGCACGAAATTGGGTGCGTAGTCGCGCCAGGCCGCCACGGTTTCAGTGAGCGAGCTGCGACGCTCGCTGCCCAGAAAATAGCGCTGGGCATACTGGCCGACAAGCAGCGTGAGCCGCACGCCGCGCAGCTGTTTGACGAGGCGCGCGTGCCATAGCGGGGCGCATTCCGGGCGCGGCGGGTTGTCCCCGCCGCTGCCGCGGCCGGGGTAGCAAAAGCCCATCGGCACGAGCGCGACCTGGGCGGCGTCGTAGAACGTTTCGCTGTCGATGCCGAGCCACGCGCGCAGGCGTTTGCCGCTCGCGTCGTCCCACGGCACGCCCGAGGCATGGACCTTCGCGCCGGGCGCCTGGCCAACGATCAGCAGGCTTGCCGTTTCGCTCGCCTGCAGCACGGGGCGCGGGCCGAGCGGCAGCGCGTCGGCGCAGGCATGGCAGGCGCGGATTTCGGCGAGCAGGGCGGGAAGCGGACCCGACAGCGAAAGCGGCCCATGAAGCGAATGGGCATTCGGCACGGCAAGGCTGGAAAGCGTGACAGAAGATCCAGTCTACCAAACGCCCCCGCGACGCGCCGGCGCGCCCTGCACGATTCGAGCCCGCGCAAAGCGCGCCTGAAACGCGTGCCTGAAACCCGCTTCTGAAACCTCATTGCGCGCTGCGTCATTCTCGCGCGGCCATTTGAACTTTTCCTGTAATCTCGCCCGTGGTCGATCTGGAACGGAGCCGCAATGCCCGCCGAAGCCGAGACGTCAACCCGCACGACCCGCGCCGAGCCCTTGCTCGTCGATCTCGCACTGCAAGGCGGCGGCTCCCATGGCGCTTACACATGGGGCGTGCTCGACCGCCTGCTCGAGGAGCCGTGGTTGCAGATCGAAGGGATTTCGGGCACCTCGGCGGGCGCGATGAACGCCGCCGTGCTCGCGAGCGGCCATGCGCGCGGGGGCGCGGCCGGCGCGCGCGAGGCGCTCGAGCGCTTCTGGCGCCGCGTGTCCGACGCCGCGCGCTTCAGCCCGTTCCGGCGCGGCCCCGTCGACATCCTGCTCGGCCGCTGGACGCTCGATCATTCGCCCATGTTCGTCGCGCTCGACATGATGGCGCGCGTCGTCTCCCCGTACGATCTGAATCCGGGGAGCGTGAACCCTTTGCGCACGATCCTTGCCGACACCATCGACTTCGAGGCATTGCGCCAGTCGCGCATCAAGCTCTTCGTCACGGCCACGCGCGTGTCCAACGGTCAGGCGCGCGTGTTCCGCAATGCCGACGTCACGCCCGACGCGCTGCTCGCCTCGGCTTGCCTGCCTACGCTCTTCCAGGCCGTCGAGATCGACGGCGAAGCTTACTGGGACGGCGGTTACGCGGGCAATCCCACCATGACGCCGCTGATCCGCGAAACCGATTCGATCGACACGATCCTCGTGCAGGTGAACCCCGTGGAGCGCGCGGGCACGCCGCGCTCGGCGCGCGACATCATCAACCGCGTGAACGAGATCGCGTTCAATTCGCCGCTAATCAAGGAGCTGCGCATGATGGCGCTGCTGCACAAGGTTGCCGATGCGGGCAGCGAGGAGGGCCGCCGTTGGGCGCATATGCGCCTGCATCGCGTGCATAGCGCGAAGCTCGTCACGCTGGGCTCGTCGTCGAAACTGAACGCCGAGTGGTCGTTCATCACGATGCTGCGCGACGAAGGCCGCCGCACCGCCGACGAATTCCTCGCGCAGCACGGCGCGCAGCTCGGCGAGGCGTCGACGTTCGATTTCGAGGCGCTGCTCGAAGGGGTGCTGCAATGAGCGCGGGCACGCTGGTTATCGGCCTCGCGGGCATGCTCGCGAGCCTCTCGCTGCTGATCTGGCTCGCATATCGAGGCTGGAGCGTGCTGCTGCTCGCGCCGCTGTGCGCCATGCTGGCCGCGCTCATTTCGGGCGAGCCGGTGCTCGCGCATTGGACGCAAACATTCATGGCGAGCACGGGCCGCTTTCTCGCCCAGTTCTTTCCGCTTTTCCTGCTCGGCTCGCTGTTCGGCAAGCTGATGGAGGACAGCGGCTCGGTGGACGCCGTGGCGCGCCTCATGATCGACAAACTCGGCACGCGTCACGCGCTCGTGGCCGTGGTGCTGGGCGGCGCGCTCGTCACCTATGGCGGCGTGAGCCTCTTCGTTGCGTTCTTCGTGCTCGCGCCAATGGCGCAGGCGCTCTTTCGCTCCGCCGATATCCCGCGCCGCCTGATGCCCGCCGCGATCATGCTCGGCACGGCGACCTTCACGATGTCGGCGCTGCCCGGCACGCCCGCGCTGCAAAACGCCATTCCCATGCCGTTTTTCGGCACGACGCCGTTTGCCGCGCCGGGGCTTGGCGTGATCGCGAGTGTCGTGATGGCGGCCTTCGGCCTCTGGTGGCTCGGGCGCGCGGCGGCGGCGGCGCGGCGCAACGGCGAAGGTTTCGTCGAGCCCGACAACGGCGGCGCCGATGACGAAGAACGCGGCAAGTCCTCGCTCGTGCGTGAGCGCGCGAGCCTCGCGCAAGCCTTCGACCCCGCCGAGATCGGCAATGGCGCAGCGGCACCGGGCCATGCCGGGCCGCCGTCGCCGTTCGCCGCGCTCGCGCCGCTCGTGGTCGTCGTGGCGATGAACTTCGTGATGAACGTCGTGGTGTTCCCGCGCATCGACGCGTCTTATCTCGCCGAACCGCGCTGGGGCTCGACCACGCTTTCGGCGGTGGCGGGGGTATGGGGCGTGTGCGTTGCGCTCACGCTCGGCATTATCGTGCTGGTGGCGTTGAATCGCGGGCGGCTCGCCGCGCTGCGCGAAAGCGTCGACGCGGGCGCCAACGCCTCGGTGCTGCCGGTGCTGAGCGTGGGCAGTCTCGTGGGCTACGGCGCCGTGATTGCCGCCTTGCCGGCGTTCGAGGCCGTGCGCGACTGGGTGCTCGGCATCGGCGGCGGCCCGCTCGTTTCGCTCGCCGTAGCCACGAACCTGCTCGCCGGGCTCACGGGCTCGGCTTCGGGCGGCTTGACCATCGCGCTCGACGCGCTCGGCGGCACCTACATGCAACTCGCCGCGCAGCACGGTATCGATCCCGCTTTGCTGCATCGCGTTGCCGTGATGTCGTCGGGCACGCTCGACAGCCTGCCGCACAACGGCGCCGTGGTCACACTGCTGGCCGTGTGCGGTTCGACGCATCGCGAAAGCTACCGCGACCTCGTGGTGGTGAGCATCGTCGGCGCGATCATTGCGCTCGCTGTGGTGATCGTGCTCGGCTCGCTGTTCGGCAGTTTCTGAGCGTTGTTCCTGCGGGCGACACGCCGCGCGGCAGCGATCCGCCAACGCGCGTAGACTCTCGCGAAGCAGCGGTCCTTCGCAAGGAGGCTTCATGAAATTGCTTGCGGTCCACCCGAGCGGACTGATGTACACGCGCGTGTTCCTGCGGCTCGAGCCGCTGGGCCTCGAATCCGTGGCCGGCACGGCGCGCGACGCGGGCCACGATGTGCGGCTTCTCGATCTGCAGGTTCAGACGCACCGCGACCTCATGCGCATGGTGCGCGACTGGCGGCCCGAGGCGCTGTGCTTCTCGGGCAACTATCTCGCCAACATTCCCGAGATCATCGACCTGTCGAAGGCCGTGAAAGCCGCGCTGCCCTCGTGTTTCGTGTTCGTGGGCGGGCACAGTGTGTCGTTCACTGCGCCCGATCTGCTGCGCCATGCCGAAGGCGCGATCGACTGCGTGCTGCGCGGCGAGGGCGAAGCTTCGGTCAACGAACTGCTCGAAGCGGTGACGCACGGCACCGATCTGCTCGCCGTGCCCGGTGTCTTGACGAGCCACGGGTCGGGACCGCCGCCACGTTTCGTCGAGAATCTCGATCCTGTGCGGCCCGCGCGCGACCTGCTGCGCCATCGCCGCAAGTACTTCATCGGCACGCTCGATCCTTGTGCCTCCATTGAATTCGCACGTGGCTGCCCATGGGACTGCACGTTCTGCAGCGCGTGGACGTTCTATGGACGCAGCTATCGCACGCGCAGCCCCGAAGTCGTCGTGGACGAACTGGCCGCGCTGCGCGAACCGGGCGTGTTCATCGTCGACGACGTGGCGTTCGTGCATGCCGAACACGGCATGGCGATCGGCGAGGCGATCAAGCGGCGCGGCATCAAGAAGCGCTACTACCTGGAAACGCGCGGCGACGTGCTTCTACGCAACAAGGACGTGTTCCGCCTGTGGGAGTCCATTGGGCTGAAGTACATGTTCCTCGGTCTGGAGGCGATCGACGAGGAGGGGCTCAAGGCGTTTCGCAAGCGGATCAGCCTCGACCGGAACTTCGAGGCGCTCGAGTTCGCGCGTTCGCTCGGGATTACCGTCGCGATCAACCTGATTGCCGATCCGGACTGGGACCGAGAACGCTTCGAGACGATCCGTCAGTGGTGCCTGGACATTCCCGAGATCGTCAATATCAGCGTGAATACGCCGTATCCGGGCACGGAGAACTGGCAACGCGAAGCACGGCGCCTCACGAGCCTCGATTACCGGCTCTACGACATCCAGCACGCCGTGGTGCCGACGAAGCTGCCGCTGCCCGAGTTCTACGCGGAACTCGTGAAAACGCAGCAGGTGCTCAATCGCAAGCACATGGGCTGGACCGCGCTGCGCGGCGCGGCCGGGCAGGCCACGCACCTGCTGTTGCGCGGCCAGACCAATTTCGTGCGCATGCTGTGGCGCTTCAACTCGGTGTTCGATCCGCGCCTGCAAATGGCCGATCATGCGCGGGAGGTCCGCTACGAGATGACGCCGCCGCCTGGCATGACTGGCGCGCCGCAGGCCGACATGAAGACCGTCTACATTCATGGGCCCGCCGGCCGCAAGGGCCGCAAGATCGACGATGCCACGGAGAAGTTTGTCGACGAGACGCGCATGGGGCTTGGGTGAGATCTGGGTGTGCGCGCCGTCTTGATGCATACCGGTAGCCGGTTCACAATCCACCGGTTGCATCAAGACGAAAAAGATATGGAATTCCGGCAACTACGCTACTTTCTCGCCGTCGCGGAGCATCTGCATTTCAGTGAGGCTGCCGCCTCTCTCGGCATTGCGCAGCCGCCGCTCAGCCAGCAGATCCTCAAGCTCGAAAAGGAAATCGGCACGCGGCTCTTTATCCGCCACTCCCGGCGCGTGGAGTTGACCGAGGCCGGGCGGCTCTTTCGCGAGCGCGCGCAACGCATTGTCGACGACGCCGATCTGGCGCTCGCGGAGGCGCAAAACGCGGGGCGTGGCGAGTCTGGGAGGCTCGTGCTCGGCTTCGCGGGTTCCACGGTGTTTCATCCGCTCGTCGCGACCGTGCTGCAACGCTTTCGCAGCGCGTATCCGGGTGTCGCGATCGGGTGCGAGGAGAGCAATAGCTCGGTGCTGCTGGAGCGCGTGAGCGAGGCGAAGGTCGATGCCGCGTTCGTGCGCCTGCCGCTCGATTGCCGCGGCCTCGCCACCCAGGCGCTCGTGGAAGAGGACGTGCTCGCCGTGCTGCCGCCGCGCCATCGTCTCGCACGCCGCCGCAGCCTCGACCTCGGCGACCTGGCGGGTGACCCGCTCATTCTGTTTCCACGCCCGATCGGCCCCGATCTCTACGACTCGATCATCAGCGCGTGCCACGCAGCGGGCTTCAATCCGGTGATCAGCATGGAGTCGCCGCAGATTTCCTCGACGGTCAACATGGCGGCAGCGGGCTTCGGCGTCACGCTCATTCCTGCTTCGATGCGCCAGATCCAGGCCAAAGGCGTGACGTATCACGATCTCAAGGGCGGCACGCTGCACACGACCATCGCACTCGTGCACCGTCCGCGCGAAACGGCGCCCACGGTGCAGAACTTCGTGCGCATCGTGCGCGATGCGCCGCGGCATGTGCCGCAGGGCTGATCCTGCCTGGCACCGAAGACGATCGATATCTTTTTCGTCTTGATCGAGCGTGGTTGCGATATTGGACGCCGTGGGTCGCGGGTTTTATCCTTGCGCGATCATCGTTCTCTGCAGGAGCCGTTCGCATGTCCACCACGAACCGGAGCGCGGGGCGCGGGCCGCTTGTCGCGTCGTTGCGCGCCGTCGTCGGCCGCCAGCACGTACTGACCGGCGACGAAGCCACGCGGCGTTACCGCAAGGGCTTTCGCTTCGGCGAGGGGAGCGTGGCGGCGGTCGTGCGGCCCGGCACGCTCGTCGAACAGTGGCGGGTGCTGGAGGCGTGCGTGGCCGCGAATGCAATCGTCATCTCGCAGGCTTCGAATACGGGCCTCACGGGCGGCTCCACGCCCGACGGCGACGACTACGACCGCGAGGTCGTGATCGTGAGCATGACGCGCATGCGCAAGGTCTATGTGATCGACGGCGGCAAGCAGGTGGTCTGTCTGCCGGGCTCGACGCTCGATCAGCTGGAGCAGACGCTCAAGCCGCTCGGGCGCGAGCCGCATTCGGTCATTGGCTCCTCATGCCTGGGCGCTTCGGTCGTCGGCGGTGTGTGCAACAACTCGGGTGGCTCGCTCGTGCGGCGCGGCCCGGCCTATACGGAAATGACCGTGTTCGCGCGGGTGGACGCGGCAGGGCGTCTCGCGCTCGTGAATCATCTCGGCATCCGGCTTGGCGAAACACCGGAAGACGTGCTCGGCCGCCTCGATCGCGGCGAGCTGCCCGAAGCCGATATCCTGCACGACGCGGGCGCGGCTTCCGACCACGATTACGCGGATCACGTGCGCGACATCGACGCTCACACGCCCGCGCGTTATAACGCCGACCCGCTGCGACTGCACGAAGCGGCGGGGTCGGCTGGCAAGGTGATGGTGTTCGCGGTGCGGCTCGACACGTTTCCCATGGAGCGGGGCGCGAAAGTGTTCTACATCGGCACGAATGAAACGGCCGAACTGACCGACCTGCGCCGCGACATACTCGGCAAGTTCTCGAAGCTGCCTGTCGCGGGCGAATACCTGCATCGAGACGCTTTCGATATTGCCGAACGCTACGGCAAGGACATGTTTCTCCTGATCCAGCATCTCGGCACGCGGCGCCTGCCCGCGCTGTTTGCGTTCAAGAGCCGCTGCGACGCGTTTTTCGAACGGCTGCCGTTCTTGCCTGCGCATTTCACCGACCGCGTGGCGCAGGCGGTGAGCCAGTGCTTTCCAGCCCATCTGCCCGCACGGCTCAAGGACTACCGGCAGCGCTACGAGCATCATTTGATGCTCAAGGTATCGGCCGATATGGTGGACGAAACGCGTGCTTACCTGAGCACGTTTTTCGGCACGGCGAGCGGCGATTATTTCGAGTGTACCGATGAAGAGGGCAGCAAGGCGTTTCTCCATCGCTTCGCGGCGGCGGGCGCGGCGGTGCGCTATCGCGCGGTGCATGCCGACGAAGTGGAGGACATCGTCGCGCTCGATATCGCGCTTCGGCGCAACGATCGCGACTGGTTCGAGCATTTGCCCGAGGCGGTGGAAAAGCCCATCGCGATCAAGCTGTATTACGGGCATTTCTTTTGCCATGTGTTTCATCAGGACTACATCGTTCGCAAGGGCAATGATTGCCTCGCGCTCGAACACGAGATGTGGAAGCTGCTCGACGCGCGTGGCGCCGAATATCCCGCCGAACACAATGTGGGCCATCTCTACGATGCGAAGCCTGCGCTGAAGTCGTTCTACGAAACGCTCGATCCGTGCAACTGCTTCAATCCGGGTATCGGACACACGTCGAAGTTCGCGCATTATCGAGAGCCGCAGGCACAGGGCGAGCCGCTCGCGCAGTAAGCAAAAAACGGCGGCGGTATCGAACCGCCGCCTTAAAGGGCGTGAGCCCTCGCGCTACGTTGCTCTGCGCGCTTCCCCCGTATCAGCTCTTCGTCGTCGTTGCCATCCAGCCGTTCTGCGTGCTGATCTGTGTGACTGCTTTCGCGATCGAGCGGGCCAGCTTGCCGGCATCCGACGAGAGCGTGTCGCGCTTCGCCTCCGATGCGCCGTGCAGGCCGCCGCCCACCACCGCCGCCGTCGCGACGTGGCCCGCCGCCGCGCCCACGCCCGCCGTTTCGGCCATGCCGGGCATATAACCGCTATTCGCCGTCGTCTGGAAGCTCAGGAGCGGCTGCGGCTCGCCGCCGTTGGCCGGCTGGAACAGTACCGCAATCGTCGCGCCCACTTCGCTCTTGCCCGCGCCGAGACCGATCAGCATGCGGCGGCGGCGGCTGCCCGCGTCCATCGTGTCGATGCGGCCTTGCACGATCAGCGCGTTGCGGCCGGCGGGTGCGGGGCCGTCCATGCGCACGGCGGGCAGGCCCATTTTCTGGAGTTCGCTCACGAGTTGATCGGCGAGATGCTCGCGCGTTTGCAGCGCGGCCTGCTGTTGCTGCTGCGCCGACGACTCGCCGCTCGCCATCGTCTTGAGCTTGTGCAGCATGCCGGTGTTGTCCAGTTGCACCTGGTCCGCGGCGGCGTCGAACGTGTAGACGTAGACGACGTCGGCGTGCAGTTGCGGGAGCGGCCCGTTCGTTTGCACGACAGGCGCCGCCGATGCGCAGCCGCTAGCGAACAGCGAACCCGCGAGGAACGTGGCGCCCACGATGCGCTTGGCCTTGTTGACGAGAAAGTTGATGAGCGATTGCATGTCGATGTCCTTTGCGTGAAAGCGTGTCTCGTGTCTGCCGATACTCGCAAATCATTCAGGATGGCGAACTATCGACCTTGGTGCTTCGGCGTCTGGGCTCCGGTTTGCTTCGTTCCGTTGCTCAGGCTCAGGCGCAAGTATGGGGGGAAGGGCGCGCGAAATCCACGCGCAAATTATGTCGAGTCATGTCATGCGCGCGTGGCGTGCGGCGCGCCGTTCTGCCCCGCTGAGGGACGGTTCAGCGGCAGGCGCACGACGGCTTCGAGGCCGCCGCCTTCGCGGTCGCGGAAGGTGAGCGAACCGCCGTGCAGCCGTGCGATCCGCTCGACGATGGCAAGGCCCAGGCCCGAGCCGCCCGAGTGCGTGCGGGCGTTCGCGCCGCGGCTGAAGGGGGATTTGAGGCGCTCCAGCTCTTCGGCGCGGATGCCGTTGCCGCGATCGGCAACGATCACGCAGGCGGCGTCGCCGTCGCGCCAGGTGCGAATCGTCAGACCTGTGCGCCCATAGTTCACGGCGTTTTGCATGAGATTCATCAGCAGACGCATAACGGCGATGGGCCGAAACGCGAACACCGGCAGTTCGCCTTCGTCGAAATCGAACTCATGGCCGAGCCCGGCGAAGTCGGCAACGAGCTGCCCGGCGAGCGCATTGAGGTCGCCCGGCTGCGGCGCTTCGCGCTCGCCGCTGCCCGCGTAGTCCATGAACTGCTGGAGGATCGTGTCGATCTGGTCCAGATAGCTCTCGGACGAGGCCACGAGCGCGTCGTTGCTGCCACGCGGCAGTGCCATCGCAATCGCGAGGCGCAGTTTCGTGAGCGGCGTGCGGATGTCGTGCGACACGCCGGCCAGCATCAGCGCGCGCGTGGCCTCGGCCTGCTTCAGCGCTTCGGTCATCTGGTTGAAGGCGCGGCTGACTTGGGCGATTTCGGTGGGGCCGTTGGTCGGCAGCGGCGGAGGCGTTTCGCCGGCGCTCACGCGCCGCGCCGCGCGCGCGAGCTTGCGCAGCGGCTGGTTGATGTGGCGCTGCAACAGATAGCCCGTGAGCACCGCGAGCAGCGCGAGCGCGGCGGAGAGGACCAGCGCCGTGGTAATGCCGCTCGCGCGCGCGTCTGCCGTCATGGGAAGCGCGACCCATACCGGCTCGCCCGCCGCGTGAAGGCGGATCCACAGCCGTTCCTGCGCGCCTTTGCCATCCGCCGCGGGTTCGGCGTCGTCGTCGCTCGCCTCCCAGCGCACCAGCAGGTCGGGCGGCAGATGCCGTTGCAGCGCTTCGACGAACACATCGCGCTGCCAGGTGCGGAAAAAGTCGACGAGACTCGGGTGCGTTTCAGCGGGCGCCTGCGGCGGCGCCGTATTGCGTGTCTCGAGCCGAGCGGCCGCCGCGCGCCCCTCAGCGGGCGGCATGGCGGCGAGCGTGGTATCGAGCAGCTTCACGTAATCGGCGAAGATGATCGACGCGCGCTCGATGCGCGGGCGCTGCACGAAGTGCAGAAGCACGGCGAGCGAGCAGACTTGCGACAGCGCGACGAGCGCCACCAGCAGCGCGATGTTGCGCGAGAGGAGGGAGCGCGGCAGCCGCAAGCGCATTACGATTCGACGCCGGCCACCAGCATGTAGCCGATGCCCCAGACGGTCTTGATGAAGCGCGGCTTGGCGGGATCGTCCTCGACGATCTGGCGCAGGCGCAGGATCTGCACGTCCACGCTGCGGTCGAGCGCGTTGTGGTCGCGCCCGCGTGCGCGCGCGAGCAGTATCTCGCGGCTCACGGCGCGGTTCGGCGACGAGCCGAGCGCGTGAAGCAGCAACATTTGCGCGGAATGGACTTCGACTGGCGCGCCGCCGCGGTAGAGCGTTTGTTTGCCAACGTCGAACTGAAAGTCGCCGAAGCGCAGCATCTGCGAGGTGACCGTGGGCTCGCCTGCGGCCATCTTCTGGCGGCGCAGCAGGGCGCGAATGCGCGCGACCAGTTCGTCGGGAAGGAAGGGCTTCGCGAGGTAGTCGTCGGCGCCCGTTTCCAGGCCGATTACCTTGTCGGCGGCGTCGCCCTTTGCCGTGAGCATGAGGATCGGTAACGTCTGACCTTCGGCGCGCAGGCGGCGGCAGACCGTGAGGCCGTCTTCTGGCTCCATCATGAGATCGAGCACGAGCAGGTCATAGGGCTCGCGCTGGAGCAGGCGGTCGAGGCGCTTGCCGTCGGCAACGGCGCGCACCTCGAAACCCTGGCTCGTGAGAAAGCGCTGCAGCATGTTGCGCAGTTCGGCCTCGTCGTCGAGCACGATGATCCTGTTTGCCTGCTCCATCTGACGCCTCCGGCGTTCATCGGGCTGCTGCGCGCGCTCGCATGAAGTCCTCGATCTGCGCGAGGGTGACGAAGCCGGCCTTTTGCGCGTCGATTTCGTCGAAGTGCTGCGCGACCATCGGCATGCCCGCCTGCGCTTGTTCGCGCGTGAGCTTGCCGTCGTGCGTCGTGTTCGCGGCGGCAAAGCGCCCTTGCAACTGCGCCATCATGCGTTCGACTCGCGCGCTGTTTGCCGCACTGGTCGGCGCGCCTGTACCGCCTGGCAAGGCCTGAGCCGATGCCGGCACGCAAACCGCTGCTGAAACGATACACAAAACGAGGGCAGCGATCATCTTCTTCATGGTGTTCTCCGTGAGGTGGCCGACGTAGCTTGCCGGCCGGTTGATAAAGCGAATGAAACCGGTGAAACGAGCAGCGGCTGCCGGTCAAGCGAGCGCGCAGCCGCCCGTGGCGATTCAGGCCCAGTGGCCGGGAATCCACACGCGGCCGACCCAGTGGCCAGGAATCCACACGGCGGGGCGCGGCGCGATGTACACGGCGCGCGGCAGCGGCTGGCCCACGTAGACGACCTTCGGTGCCGGCGGGGCCACATAGACGACCTTCGGAGCGGGCGGCGCGACATAGACGGGTTTCGGTGCGGGCGGCGCGACATAAACCGTCTGCGGCGCAGGTGCCGGCGCGGGTGCGACAACCACCGTCTTGGGCGCGGGCGGCGGCGGAGCGACGTACACCGTGGTGCTGGGCGGCGGCGGCGTCACGACCACCGGCACGGGGGCGGGAGCCGGGGCGCCCACGACGGCGACCGTCGTGCCGGTTGTCGCGACCGTGCCATGCACCACCGTCGTGCCGCTCGTGGTCACCGTGCCGCCGTGAACGACGGTCGTGCCGCCGCCCGTCGTGACGACGCCGGTGCCGACGCCCGTGGCGCTGCCCGAGTGATAGACGCTGCCGCCCTGCGTGCCCGTTACAGTGCCCGAGCGATTGCACGTGCTGCCCGCGCAGGAGGTGGACGCCGTGTGCCCGTAGGTGTTGCCGTTGCCGGTCGTCACCGTGCCCGTCGACGAGTACTGGCCCGGCGCTGTGCGCGTCACGCTGCCCGAGGTGTTCGCGCTGCGGCCGTCCGAGCCGTCGAGCGAGCCGGTGTGCGAGCAGGTGCCGCTCGCGCAGCTCGTATCGCCCGAATGCTGGACCGAGCGGCCGTTCGGACCGTAGGCCGTGCCGCTGTTGCTGAACTGGCCGGGCGCGGTGCGGGTTACGGAGCCGCTGTTGGTGGCGACGCCGCCCCAGGGACCGGCCACGCCGCCCGCATGCGAGCAGGTGCCGCCGCCGCAGGACCCGTAGTGCGCGCCGTTGTACGTGCCGTGGGGCGTGTACGCCGTGCCGTGGCCGGACCAGCCGGCGAAAGCGGGGGCGCTGGCGAAGCCGATGATTGCGGCGACGACGAGAGGGAGCGTTTTCATCAGAGGTCCTTGCGGTTCGTTTCGTAGGGCACGCTGTGGCGTGTCAGCGGAACGAACTATAGGGCTGCGCTCTTTTGAAGTCGCGTCATAAACCATGTCGCGGTGTTACACGTCGCGAGGCTCTCGCCGGCGTCATCCCGCGCACGCGGGGCGGCGGGCGTGCCGGCGGGTTTCGCGCGCCGCGCGCGTGACATATCCCGACATACTTTGCGCGTGGTCTTTCCCCGCGAGCGCCACTACAGTGCCCTTCATCCGACGCGCTGCAGGTGCTGTTTCCCGTGCAAAACGCGTCTTTCTTCACCGCGCAAGACGCGCCTATTGCACACGATCCATCATGCTCACCACAGGAAAACTCGCGTTCTATGTCACGCTGTTCGTCGTCGCTGTCTCGCTGATCGAGGCATGCGTGCTCACCTTCAGGAAGCGCCGCGAAGCGAAAGGAGAGGCTCCCTTCGATTGGTCTGAAGTTTGGCTCTCGCTCGCCGATCTAGCGGGCCGCAAGCTCTTCGCGCTCTTGCCGCTCTCGCTCGCCACGCCCATCTTCGACTTCGCCTGGGAGCACCGCCTCTTCACGCTGAATATCGACACCGTTGCGCTTGCGCTGCTGGTCTTCATCGGTCAGGAGTTCTGCTATTACTGGTATCACCGCGCGTCGCACCGCATCCGCTTCTTCTGGGCAACGCACGCCGTGCACCATTCGCCGAACCAGTTGACGCTTTCTTCGGCGTACCGGCTCGGGTGGACCGGCAAGCTCACCGGGCCGGCCATGTTCTTCACGCCGCTCGTATGGCTCGGCGTGCGTCCCGAAGTCGTGCTCGCCATCCTCTCGTTGAACCTGCTCTATCAGTTCTGGCTGCACAACACGTGGATTCCGAAGCTCGGCTGGCTCGAGTACGTGTTCAACACGCCGTCGAACCATCGCGTGCATCATGCTTCGAACGTCGACTACCTCGATGCGAACTATGGCGGAGTCCTGATCGTTTTCGACCGGCTGTTCGGCACATATGTGCAAGAGCGCGCCGAAGAGCCGTGCCGCTACGGCCTCGTGACGCCCGTGCGCTCGCGCAATCCGTTCGTCGTCGAACTCGAACACTGGGCGACGCTCGCACGCGATGTCGTGACGGCGAAGACCCTCTGGACCGCCGTGCGCTACGTGTTCCTGCCGCCGGGCTGGCGCGCGGACGGCGGCGGCGAAACCACGGAGAACCTGCGCAAGCAGCGCGCGCTCGCCACGGTGCGCACGGATGCGCGCCACGGATGAATGCGCACGGGTTGATGGAAGGCCGCGCCTCGCGTAACGTGGCGCGAGCGGCGCCCGCACGGATCGCGCGGACGGCATCGAATTCAGGTTAGTGAAGCAACGAAAGGAACAAGCACATGGAAAACGGTTTGAACGGCAAGGTGGTCGCGGTAACGGGCGGTTTTGGCAGCCTGGGTCTGGCGACGGCGCAATTGCTGGCCGAACGCGGCGCGCGCGTGGCGCTGATCGGCCGCGGCGCAGCGCCCGACGCGGCAGCGCTGTCCGCCGCGCTCGCGGGCGCGCTGTGCATGGGCGGCGTCGATCTCGTCGACGCGCAGGCGGCCCAGGCGGCGTTCGGCACGCTGCATGAGAAGCTCGGCGGCCTCGACGCGCTCGTCAATGTGGCGGGCGCGTTCCGGTGGGAAACCATCGGCGACGGCGACCCGCGCACGTGGGATCTGATGTTCGATCTGAACGTGAAGACGGCGCTCAATGCCTCGAAGGCCGCGCTGCCTGATCTCGTGAAGAGCGGCGCGGGGCGGGTGGTCAACATCGGCGCGGGCGCGGGGCTCAAGGCAGGACTCGGAATGGGCGCGTATTCGGCGTCGAAGGCGGGTGTGGCGCGCCTGACGGAAGCGCTCGCGGAAGAGCTGAAGGACAAGGGCGTGACGGTGAATGCGATTTTGCCGAGCATCATCGACACGCCGCAAAACCGCGCCGACATGCCGGACGCCGATTTCACGCGCTGGGTGCAGCCGCGCGAGATCGCGACGGTGATTGCGTTTTTGCTGAGCGCCGACGCACAGGCAGTGACGGGCGCGCTGATTCCCGTGAACGGGCGCGTGTAGGCGCTACGGCCGCGCGTGGGGCGCAGGGGCCGGTTGAAGAGGCCGGTTCCGGTGTGAGCGGTTAGTGGCCGTGGCCGCCGCCCGCCCCCATGCCACCGCCGCCGCCTTGCCACGTGCCGCCACCGCCTCCATGCCACCCGCCGCCGTGTCCACCGCCGCCGTGCCAGCCCCCACCATGGCCGCCGTGCCAGCCGTGGTGATAGCAGCATCCGCCGCCACCGCCCCAGATGGTGATGCCGCCATAGCCGCCGCCGAAATAACCGGGGTAGTAGTCGTAACCGTAGGCGTACGGATAGCCTGAATAGTAGGGGTAGCCATAGCCGTAGTAGCCGGGGTAAGCCGGATAAGGCGCGACCGCGCAGCCCGCAAGCACCGCGGCCGCGCCAAGAGCCGAAATTAGGCGCAACACAATGATCTCCGCATATATACGTTTGAAACCGTTTGGGGCAGCCAGGTTCAGACGCAATTGTGTCCGCAGATTACCGCGGGGCCGTTCACGGTGCCGTTGCCTCTACGGACGCCGGAAGGCGGCGCGGTCGAACAGCCAGACCGCCACGAGCGTCGCGCCCATCAGCGGAAACACGATGCCGAGCAGCACGAGAGCGGTTTTCCAGGCACGCAACGGCGGCGCGGCGTGCTCGCGCGGTGGCGCAGCCAGCGTGCCAGATACCCCCATCTTGCGCGCGGGACGGCGCATCCACCACATCGCGAAGCCGGTTGCCGCAAGCGCGCCGAGGCCCAGTGAGATCGCCGCGCAGATCAGCTGGTTAGCGAGGCCAAAGTAGCGGCCCATGTGCAGCGACGTCCCGTACGAAATGGCTTGCGAGACTGCGCCGTAATCCTCATAGCGGATGTCCTTCAGCACGGCGCCGCTGTACTGGTCGATATACACAGTGCGCTCCGCTTTCGGATCGGCCGGGAAGTACGAGACCGTGTAGACGCCATCGGGCGCGGCGGGCAGCACGATGTCGTAGCCGTCGCGCACGCCGAGATCGCGCATCTGGGCGACCACCTGAGCGAGCGTCCAGTGCTGCGGTGCGCCGGGCGCGCCGGGCGCTTCTGGCGAGTGCGGCACGGGAACCGCGCCGACCGCCCAGGGCACGAGCGGCAGCGGCATGTCGTCCATCACCATGCCAGGCATCGACGCCATGTCGTGGCCCGCGTGCTCTCCCTGTTCCTGACGATCGGCGCGGCTTGCGCGAGGCTGCGCCGCGGCTGCGCTAGCGGCGGACGCGACGGCGGCCGGCACACCGGGCAGCGCAGACTTCAGCGCGAGGCCGCCGCCCCACGCGCCGCGCGGCGCGCCGAGACTCGCGCGCGTGGCGAGGGCCTTGAACTGCTTGCCCCACGAGCCCGTCCACGGCAAGCCGCTCAACACGAACGCGAGCGCGCCCACGGCGAGCCAGATGCCGACGCTCGCGTGCACGCTCTTCCAGAATGGCCTTCCGCTCGCGCGAAAGCGAGGCAGCAGCGCAGTGCGCCACGAAGCGCCCGCGCGCGGCCACCAGAGCGCAATGCCGGTGGCGATCATCACGAGCGTCCAGCAGGCGGCCAGTTCCATGAGCAACTCGCCGGGCTTGCCGAGCAGGAGCTTGCGATGCAGCATGCGGACGACCTGCATGAAGCGGCGATCGACGTCGAGCGTACCGAGCACCGCGCCATCGTACGGATTCACGTACACGCTCTCTTTGGTCCCGCCAGGCAGCGCGAAAACGAACTCGGCGCTGCGCGCGGGGTTCGATTCGACGTGCGCGCGCAACGCACGCGCATCCGCTGGCATCGCGGCGCGCGCGCGGGCCAGCAGCGCATCCACGGGCAGGCGCGGTGTTGCCGCCGGTGCGACCACCAGCCGTTGCGGGTAGAGCAGCGGTTCGATCTGCGGCTGGAAGCAGTAGATCGTGCCCGTGATGGCGAGCACGAGCAGCAGGGGCATGACGAATAGGCCTGCGTAAAAATGCCAGCGCCACAGCGTGCGGTAGCCGGGCTGGGCTGCGCGGACAGGCGGCGCGCTCACCGGGTCGGATATCGTGGACATCGGGGACTCCTTGTCGAGCCAGCGCGGCTCGAATGCATGGATGATTCAAACGAAAACGCGGAGGCGATCAAATGCCGAGCTTCGCTTCGAGGTAGTACGTGCGGCCGGGATACGGGTGATAGACGAAGTAGCGCGCGTCGAACAGGTTGTCGACGCCCACGCCGATCTCGCTCTTTTTCGTCGGCCGGAAGGTGTACTTCACGTCGGCGACCGTGTACGTGCTCGTGCCGCCGAACACGTTCGGGTTCGTGTCCGTGTTGGTGAGCGTGTTGTACTGGCGCCCCGAGTAGCGCGCGGCGAGCGTGAGCGCCGAGCGCGCGTCGAAGCGGTACGTCGCGACGAGATTCGCGCGCCACAGCGGAATGCGATAGAAGTACTTGCCCACGCTCGCTGGGTTCTGCGCGTTCTCCAGAATTTTCGACTGCGTGTACGCCACGCTCGCCGCAAGATCGAGCCCGTGCAGCATGACGTCTTCACCCTGGTAGCTCGTTTCCACGCCGCGCGAGCGCACCTTGCCGATGTTCTGGAAGTTCGTGACGTTCGGAATGACCGTCGTATCGGTCTGGCTGAAGATCGTGTTTTTTACGTCGTCCTGAAAGAGCGTCAAGCGAAAGAGGCCGTTCCAGTGCGCCCATTCGGCGCTCAGTTCCTTCGAGAGATCGTCCTCGGGGCGCAGGTTCGGGTTGTTGTTGACGATGGAGGAGCCATTTACCTGCCCCTGGAACAACTCGCTCACGCTCGGGAAGCGGTAGGCGCGCGCAATCGAAGCACGCAGCGTGAGGTCGTCGGTCACGTCGAACGAGAGCGAAGCTTTCGGCGAGAAGTGATGGTCGCCCACGTTCGCGTAAGGCACATTCACGCTGCCGAGCGCCTGATAGCCGTCGTACGCGCGCCAGTTCTCGTAGCGCACGCCGTACACGAACTTCCAGCGCGGGAGAAACCGCCAGGCGTCCTGTGCGTAGACCGCCTGGGTTTCGGTCTTGCCCGCGAAGGCATTGGCAAAGCTGTTCGCGCCGCCGTCGCGCCAAGCGAGCGTGTTGTATGTGCGGTTGTCGAGCGCGTAGTCGTCGTAGTGATAGCCGAACGTGAGCCAGTGCGCGGCGAGGCCGGCATCGCGCGTGGCGGGCGTCCACGTCGTCTTGAGGTCGAGCGTCTTCCAGCCGGTGCCGTCGCCGAGCGTCATGACACCGGGGCCGTTGCCTGGCCCCCCCGCGTTTGCCGTGCGCGCCACGCTGTTGCTCACGTCGTAGTACGAAGCAATGGCTTGCGCGTTCCAGCCGGTGGCCTGGTGGGTGCGCAGCGTCGCGCCATACAGCCAGTTTTCGCTCCAGCCGCGGCTCGGTGCGAACGCGGCGGCGGGTATCGTGTATTCGTAGCCGTTGATCGACACCTTGCCGCTATACACGGGGTTGCCGTTCGCGTCGTAAAGGAAGGTCGAAGTGGCGTTGTTGTAGGTCTGGTGCCAGTAGCCGAGCGTCACGCCGCCTTGCACGGTGGGCGTGAAATCGTACTGCATGCGCAGCTTGAACTGGTCCTGCACCGTATGCTGCATGCCTTCGCCGTTCACGCCGAGCACGACCGTGGGCGTGTTCGTCTGGTTGTTGTAGAAGTACGCGCCATGCACGGGCACGTCGCCCGGCTGAGCGGGTTTCGTCGACTGCGCGAGCGTGGCGAATTGCAGCGGCTGGCTCGTGTTCTCCAGATGGTTCACGCCAAGCAAATACGAGAACTTGCCGATACGGTCGCCGATCGAGGCGCTTGTCTCGCTGCCGTTGAAGTTCTGGTTCACGCCGTAAAGGCTGAAATGCTGGGTGAACGCCTTCACGTCCGCGTTCGCTTCGAACGTTTTCGGCATGCGGGTAGTGATGAGCACGGTGGCGCCGAGCGAGTTGCCCGGATAGAGCGCGGAATATGGTCCGTAGATCACATCCACTTGCTGGATCTGGTCGGGGAACACCATCGACCAGCGTGGCGGAAAACTGTAACTGTTGCCGAGCAGATTGGAGAGCAGCAGACCGTCGGCATAGACGAGGCCGCGCGCGCTCTGTGCATTGCTCGTGCCGCGCACGGCGATGATCGAGTTCAAGTCCCCCACGTAGCGCTTGCGCACGGCGAGATTGGGCAGGTACTTGAGCACGTCCTCGGTGTTGACGACGTTCCAGTTGCCGAATTGCGCGGGCGTGACGGTTTCCACCGTTGCGGGCAGGTTCGGGTCGACGGCGGGCGCTGCGGCGGTACTAGCGGTGGCGCTGACTGTGACCGCGGGCAGCGTGGCGGCCGAGGCGGCGTCGGTTTGCGCCTCGGCGGCATGGGCTGCCTGAACGGCGATGGGCGCAATGAGAGGCAGCGGCAAGACGCGCGGCAGCATGGCGAGCGCGAGGCGCCCGGCGTGCCGAAGCGCGCGCGGCGTTGCGCGTTCGCGCAAGCGAACGCCAGCGCCACGCGTGGCGAGCGTGGACATGAGATGCTTTCCTGAAAACGGGAAACGAGCCGCCGCGCGCGTCATGCGTGCTCGTTGCGCACGCAATCAGATCACGATCGGCGGGACGATGGCGACGTAATTCAGGAGAGGACGGGGGGAGCGCGCGGCCTGCCCGACGGGAAGGCGCCTAAGGGGAGGTCGTGCGTGACGGGCGGCGCGATCGTGTCGCGCGCGAGAGCGAGTGCGCCCAGCGGCCCGGGCGCGGCAACCGAAGGCATCGCCACATGATGCTCGAGCAGGTGGCAGTAGCCGCATGCGCCGAATGCATCGTCGTGCGAAAGATGCGGCGTGCTCCCGGCCCCGGCCGGTTGCATGGCCGAGCAGAGCGTGGCGTCCGGCTCGTGCGCGTGCTGCGCGGCGACGAGCTGGCTCACGAGCGGTGCAAGCACGATGAGCCACATGGCGACGAGGCCAAGCCATGCGGTCAGCAGTGAATGCTTGCGTGAATTCATGAGAATGAGAATGATTGCGCGGCGGAGTCTAACACGGCATTTCACGTTTGCGCAGGGAGCCCGCAGATCTGAGGGCGGTCATAAGCGCGGCGCGATGTCGCGGTCTTGGGCGCATTTAGAAGGGATTCTATGGATCGGGCGCAAGACTCGGACGAATATCGAAGCTGTCCGATATGACCCAGGAGCCGCCCGCGAAGGGCGGAAACGTCCATGTCTGCATTTTCTTTCCGACGTGCGCCCGGCATGCGCTGGGCACCGCGACTGCCCCAGCATCAATCCATGGAGGATGAACCGCATGCGGCTTCCGGGTTCGCGCCGCTTGCGCGTGGCACGAGCGAAACGTCTTGCGGCCTTGTGCTTCCGGAGAGCTTCGCGCTGCGTCTTGGTGCGCACCGGCACGTCACGCCGCGCAACCCGGTGTGCTGCCCGCTCGAGGACACCGCGTTGCGTCAGTGGTGCGTACGTCTGCAAAACGAAGCTTGCCCGATGGATGCGCCCGCTGAAGCCCCCGTATTCCTGCAACGCACGCGCTGAGCGCGACGCGAATCCTTTGGCGGTCACACGGCGTCGCGGTGCGCCGCGAGCGCGCGCATGGCTTCGAGTTCCTCCACGACGGCCGCCGACAGCTCGCTCACGTCGCCGGTCCATTCGCCTGCATCGCGCAGCGTTGCGCGCAATTCAAGGCAGGCTTCGTTGAGCATCGAGGGGCCCAGCACCGCAAGGCCGCCCGACACGCGGTGCGCCCACTCGCGCAGGCGATTGAAATCGCGCTGCTGCGCGATGTGGGCGTACTCGGCGATGTCGCGGTCGGCCTGCTCGATGAAGAGGTCGGCGAACGCCGGAGCGAGTGTCGGGAAGCGAGGCGGCTCTTCGTCTTCAGGTACTTCGGTATCCTCTTCAGCTGCATGGCTGGGTCGTCCAGTTCCTGCTGCGGCCTCGTTGGCGCGGCTTTGCTCTGACACGGTGGCCAGCACGCGCGCGAGTTCCGCGAGCGCGAGCGGCTTGGTGAGGTAATCGGTGAAGCCCAGCGCGCGCCCTTGGGCAATCTGCTCGGGCAGCGCGTCGGCGCTCAGCGCGTAGACCGGCAGCGAAGGGAACTTCGCGCGCGTCGCCTTGAGCAGCGCGCTGCCGTTCATGCCCGGCATGTTCAGGTCGGTCAGCACGAGATCCACTTGATGCTCGCCCAGCCGCACGAGAGCTTCCTCGCCATCTTTCGCTTCAACCACGCTTGCGCCGAGCGTGCGCAGCTGGTCGCGCAGCAGGCCGCGATTGAGCAGGTTGTCTTCGGCGATCAGAACATTCAGGGTTGCGAAGCGTTCACTGTTGGCGGGGCTGGGGCGCGGCGTCTCAACGGCTGCCGCCTCAGCCGCCGCCGCGCCGCGCCCCAGCAACTGTGTCGCCGCGCGGATGCCGCTCAAACTGTACAGGCTCACTTCGACGGCGCCGTCGGCGAGTTCGAGAGGCACGAGTGGGCCGTCCTGGCGCAGCCACACGATTTTCATGCCGGCGGGCCGGAGCCGCGCAACATCGTCACGCGAGAACTCGTCGGTCACGAGCACATAGTCGAACGTGCCCTCGCGCTGCGGTTCGTCGAGGCTCAGGAAGGTCGGCGTGCTCACACGCACATCGAACAGGTTGGCGAGCCATTCGTGGTTTTCGGGCGCACGGCACAAGATGGCGGGATGCGCTTCGGGCAGCGTCCATGCTTCGCCTGCCGTGGCCTGGCCCTCGGGGTGCAACGGCAGCGTGACCGTGACGCGCGTGCCCACGCCGAGCGCGCTGTCGAGCGCGATGCGTCCGTGCATCAACTCGGTCAGGCGCGCGCAGATGGAAAGCCCGAGCCCGGTGCCACGCGCCTGCGTGAGCTTGTGGGCGTCGCCCTGCGTGAAGGGCTGGAACAGGAGCGGTTTGAGGTCTTCGGCAATGCCGCCGCCGGAGTCGCTCACGCTGATCTCCAGGGCGCTTTCGCGCCAGTGCGCCCGCAGCACGATCTTGCCGGAGCGCGTGAACTTGAACGCGTTGCTGAGCAGGTTGTTGACGATCTGCGCGAGCCGCATGGCGTCGAAGTGAAGCTGAGCCGGAATGGCGCGGTCCATCACGAGATAGAACGGCAAACGCTGACGCACGGCGAGCGGGGCGTGGGCGAGCGCGATACGCACGAGCAGTCCTGCAATCGACCCGGCTTCTTCGACCAGCTTCATCTGGCCGACATCGATCTTCGAAAAGTCGAGCACGTCGCTCACGATCTGCAGCAGTTCGGCCGCGGAAATCTGCATGGCCTGCACGCGCGCGCCTTGTTCCGGCGCGAGCGGACCGCGCGCCATCAACTCGATATTGCCGACGAGCGAGCCGAGCGGCGTGCGGATCTCGTGGCTCATCGCCGCAAAGAAGCTGACTTTCGCGCGCGCGGCTTCGTCGCTCAGGCGCTTCGCTTCGCGCAGCAGCCGCTCGACTTCATAGTGCTTGGACATGTCGGCGACTGCGCAGAACATCACGTCTTCGCGGTTCATGGTGGCGGGCGCGTAGGTGATGGCGAGATGCAGGCCCTCTCCATCGGGGCGCTCGAGCGAGTAAGGCAACTCGTACATCGGCGTCTTTTCAATGTGACTCGCGGCTTCTGGCCACGGCGAGTGCTTCTCGAATTCCGCGCACAGGGCGCTCGGCAGACGCGTGGCATGCTCGTCGAGTCCGAGCACGTTGCGCACGATCTGATTCGCCACGACGATCTCGAAGTTGCTGCGCCTGACGATGCACAGGCCAACCGGCGTGGCGTGAACGAGCAAATGGTTGAGCAGCTCGCCTTCTAGCGCGCGGGTGGCTTCGTCGTAGTTGCGCGTGAGCACGCGCCGATTCCAGTAGCGCGAGAGCGCGAAGAGCATGGCGATGAGTGCCGCCGTGAGCGCGAGAACAATCAGGGCGGGCGTGCGGATCAGCGTGAAGAAGTCGCGCCACGAGAGGGCCACGGTGTAGTGCCCGAAGGCATGCGCGAGCGGCGGCTCGCGCCATACGTAGCCGAAGCGCGGCAGGACGTGGAAGGTGCTGCGCGGCAGTGGCGCGACGATCCGGTCGAGATACTGTGCCGCAGCGGGTGTCAGCGGGCCGGTGAGTACGTCGCCGTCCACGTTGAACAGCGTGGCGGCAATCAAGGGGGGAGCGCCTGCGGGCGTTCGGTTGAGCGTATCGACATCCACGCTCGTGATGACGAACGCGTAGGGCTTGCCGTCCCTTAGCACCGGCAGCGCACCGAGTGCGAGATTGGGAGCAAAACCGAGTGTCGTCGGCGGCCGGAACCAGACGACTTTTACCGCGCGGGCCAGGGCGGTGACATCCTGCCCGCGCGCCGCGATGCGCAGGAGCACCGTGTCGGCCAGCAGGCGCGTGGCGTCGCCCGAAGGCAACTGGAAACCCTTCGGCGCGATGTCGTGCCCGTACGCGGCACTGCCGTCGACCTTCAACAATATGACCGGGACGACTGGCGCAACGGTCGTGGCGGCTGCCACGAAGCGATCGCAGGCCGCACTCAGATCCGATGCGTCATCCATGCCGTTGCTGAACACCGGGGAGCAGTGCTGCATTGCTGTGGCGTTCGTGGGCTGGGCGAGTGTGGACGAGTCTGCGCTCACAAGGAGAACCGCCGCGCTTCCGAGTATCGTGACCTGCCGTTCGAGCCGCGCGTTGGCGTTCGCACTCAAGGCGATCGCCTCTAGCGCCTGCACACGCAGCGCGGCGAACCCCAGGCTGCCGATCGCGACGGCCGCCATGCACAGCGCCGCGAAGATCAGCAGGCCTGTGAGCATTGCGAAGACGCGTCTTTCCCGCTTCAGGTTGCGCTCGAGCGCCCTGAGCGCTTCATAAGGCGAGGCCTGCGTGAAAGCGTCCCTGCGGGAGGCGCGTGGCATTACGCGAATCCGTGTTCGCCGGCGTAACGAATCAGATCGGCATTCGATTCGAGGTGGAGCTTGCGCATGGCCGCGCGTTTTTGGGTGGCGACGGTGGTGACCGAGCGGTTCAAGCGCTTCGAGATTTCGGTGACGCTCAGGCCGAGTGCGAAGAGCCTCACCACTTCGAGTTCGCGCGGCGACAGCGGCTGGTTGCGCTGAAATTCGCCGACGGTCGAGCCTTCTTTCGCAAGGCGTTCGGCAATCCGCGCGGAAAGCGCCGTGCCCGGTTCCGCGAGCGCGCGCCGGCAGACCTCGCCGAGCGCGGGAATCGGCTCATCCTTGCCGATGAGTCCCGCCACGCCGAGCTGCGCAAGCTGGTGCAGGATGCCGCCGTTGGTGACCATCGTGAACACGATCACGGGCGTATCGGGATAGAGCCGCCGCAAGCGGCTGACGAGCCGCAGGCCGTCTTCGTCTTCGACGTCGCCCTGCATCGAGAAGTCGGTGATGATCAGCTCGCACTCGGTGTCGCGCAAGGCGTCGATGAGTCCCGCGCCGGTGGCGGCTTTCGCGACTACCCTGAAGCCCGGCGTGGTGTTGAGATAATCGCTGATCGCCGTCAGCACGACGGGATGGTCGTCGGCCACCACGATCCGCACATCTTGCGTTGCTTTCGTCATGGTCGTGAGCGTGTCGCCTGAAATCGGATGAGCCGGAGGGCGAGACATGCAGAGCCGGATTTAGCGCGCGCGTTGCTCTGTCATGGTTTTGGCCATTATAAGTCAGGGATTACTTATGGTTGTCGGAGTTTGCCTGACCGTGAAGTCGGGCGTGGCCGCGCAGTTCGCCGCTCAATTCACCGCTCAGTGGGTCTCTTTGCTTGCGCTGCCTGAGTGGCAATGTGCGTGAAAGCACGACACCGTGAACCGCGTGCGAGCGCCATCGGTCCCGGCGCAGTGCTGGCTGCACGTGCGCGTGGTCATCTGCACGAAACGCTGCGGCATCGGGCGGGCCGTGCCGCGGGAAACGGCGGCGCGTGTGGTCGCCGGCTGGGGCGGGGCGACGTGCAGGGCGCTGGCCGCATAGAAGACCAGCGCGCAGATGCCCATGGCCCCCGCGAGCGCGCCGGCCGCGGCCAGCAGCCAGAAGGCGCCGACCGGCGCCCGGCAGAGCAGGAACAGCATGGCGACGAAGCCCACATACAGCGGCGGCAGCAGATAGACGCCGGCGCCGCTCAGGCGGTCGCAGGCACGCGTGAGCATTGGGGTGCGCGGTTGTGGCGATCGATCTGGCGTGGTGGGGAGCATGGCGAAACTCTTTCTGATCAGGCGGGGCGCCGCTGCGTGGGGAATCGCAACTTGCGCCCTGGTATGTCCACAATTTAGCGACGCGGCCGCCCTGCCGATATCGAACGGATTCGAAAAGCCCGACGATGTTGCGTTGCATCGAAACGCCTGCGGCTGAGCATTTCCTTACATCTCTGTGCGAACTCGATGCCCGCTGCATGGTCCTATACCCCCAAGGATGAGCGGTCATGGCCGCCGCAGCCGGCCGGGCGCCCGGGAGATCGGGTGTCCACGCACCGGATTGCGGGTTTGCCCCGGCGACGGCCATGCGCGCTATCCTGTAGCGCTTTGCGCGCGGCACGTATATCCACGATCGGGCCGGCGCGGACATTCGAAGTCCCATTTGCACAGGAACCCTCTCATGCGCCGACGTCAATTTCTTCTCAGCTCCAGTGCCGCTCTCGCCGCCAGCGGCCTTGCGCTTGCCGGTTGCACGACAACGCCGCCGGGCTCGCAGAGCAGCGCAGCGCAGAACACCGCGAAGCGCAATTCGATCGACGCGGGCGTCGACGCCACGCTCACGCGCCTCTACAACACGGTGAGCGGGTCGCAGGAACTGATTTCGAAGTCGAGCGGCGTGCTCGTCTTTCCGCAGGTGCTGTCGGCAGGCTTCTGGATCGGCGGGCAATACGGCACCGGCGCGCTGCGCGTGGATGGCCGCACGACGGGCTACTACAGCACCATTGCGGGTTCGTTCGGTCTGCAGATCGGCGCGCAGTCCAAGGCCATCATCTTCGCGTTCATGAACCCGGTCGCGCTCAACGATTTCACGAGCAGCCAGGGCTGGTCGGCCGGCGCGGACGCCACGGTTGCGCTCGTCACGGTAGGCGCGAACGGCAACGTCGATACCTCGACCGCCACGAGCCCCGTGGAGGCGTTCGTGCTGACCAATGCAGGCCTCATGGCCGGGGTGTCGCTGGAAGGCGTGAAAGTGTCGCGGCTCGTGATTTGACGCTGCGGCGAGCAGGCATGACAGGAGACCCACGCATGGCGACGCCCACGTACCGCCGCAAACACAAGATTCACTTCTCGGAGTGCGATCCCGCCGGTATCGTGTTCTATCCGCAGTATTTCGTCCTCTTCAACGATCTCGTCGAGTCGTGGATCGACGAGTTGCTGCCGCAAGAGGGTTATCACGGTGTGATCGGCGCTCGCCGCGTGGGCATGCCGACCGTGCGGCTCGAAGTGGATTTCAAGGCGGTGAGCAAGATGGGCGACGAGGTCTGGCTTTCGCTCGACGTCGAGCGTCTCGGCGGGGCGTCGCTCACGCTCGCGTGGGCGTGCACGGGCGTGGACGGCGTGCTGCGCATGGCGGCGCGCCAGACCATCGTGACGACCTCGCTCGACACCCACAAGTCGATTGGCATTCCTGAGGACATGCGCGACGCCATCGCGCGGGCGATGGAGTCCGCCGCGCGCGCATGATCGTCACGATGATCGAGCCATGTTCAGGCGGCAGCGCCGAGCGCCGCCTGCAACGTGACAAAGGTTTTTTCGTCGGTGCGCTCGAAATGCAGCGGCGTGACCGAAACGCGGCCTGAGTTCACCACGGCCGTTTCGCTGTCGGGGCCGTTCTCGCGCGGGCCGCGATTGAAGCGCAGCCAGTGGTAGTCCATGCCGCGCGGGTCGATCTGCGGCACGACGTCGATGCCTTGCACGAGCCCCACGCCCTGGCGCGTGACCGTGAGCGGTCCCGCCGCACTCGCGTCGATATCGGGGAAATTCACGTTCAGGCAGACCGGCGCATCGTGCGCGACGGCGGCGAGGCGGCGAATCACGTCCGGTGCGAGCGCGCGGGCGGTGTCCCAGCGCACCCGCTCGCGGTCGCGGAAGGTCTGGCTCAACGCGATGGACGGCAGGCCGAGCAGCAGGCCCGTCATGGCTGCGCCTACCGTGCCGGAGAACATCGTCTCCACGCCGAGGTTGCCGCCGCGGTTGATGCCCGAGAGTACGAGCGAAGGGCGCACGTCGCCCATGAGCTGGCGCACGGCCATCACCACGCAGTCGCCGGGCGTGCCGAGCACGCCGAAGCGCCGTTCGCCGTGCCGGGAGACGCGCAGCGGCGTATGCAGGCTGATCGAGTGCGAGGTGCCGCTCTGGTCGTGTTCGGGCGCGACGACCCAGACCTCGTGCGCGAGTTCGGCGGCCACGGCTTCGAGCACGGCGAGGCCGGGCGCGTCGATGCCGTCGTCGTTGGTCAGGAGCACGCAGGGCAGTTTGCTATCGGTTGCGGTCATGGCTGGCTCTTCTTCGTTGCAAGGTCGGGGAAAGGGCCATTATTCCAGAGTGCATTCCGGGCGGCAGCGCTGCGGCACTTTTAAAAGGGATTCGTAGCGTATCCGATATAGACTAGCGCGTCGGCGCCATGAGGCGCGCCCTGCTGTGAGGAGAAGTACGTGAAGCCGCAAGCCATGCCTGACCTGGCACGCATCCTGTTCGTTGTTGCCATACTCTGCGCGCTGACGACCGGCAGCCTCTACGTCATGCGCCCGTTCCTTCCGGGCCTGATCTGGGCGACGACGATCGTCGTCGCGACCTGGCCCGCCATGAGAGCGATCGAGCGGCGCTGCGGCAACCGCCGCTGGCTCGCCACCCTTGTGATGCTGCTCATTCTGCTGGTCGTGATCGTGCTGCCGCTCTATGAAGCCATCTCGACGCTCGCGTTGCACGGCGGCGAGATCATGGAGCTGATCCGCAAGCTGCCCGACTACGCGTTGACGGCGCCGCCGCAGTGGGTTAGTGACATTCCCGTGGTGGGCGGCCGCATTGCCAGCAAGTGGCAGGAGTTTTCGGACGCCGGTCCTGGCGGCCTGCTCGCGCAGCTCGAACCGTACGTTTCGATCGCAGCGCACTGGTTGATCGGGCATGCCGCATCGGTGGGCGTGTTCGTCATGCACATGTTCATCACGATCATCATCACGGGCATTCTGTACAGCAGCGGCGAGCAGGCCGCCGACTATGTCACGCGCTTCGCCATTCGCGTGGCGCCCGCTTATGGCGAGCAGGCCGTCAAGCTCGCGGGCGCTTCGGTTCGCGCGGTGGCGCTGGGCATCGTCGTGACGGCGATCCTGCAGTCGGCGCTCGGCGGCATTGGCCTGTGGGTGGCCGGGGTGCCGGGAGCGGGCGTGCTCACCGCCGTGATGCTCATGTTTTGCCTCGCGCAGATCGGCCCGACGCTGCCGCTGCTCGGCGGCGTGATCTGGCTGTTCGTGCATGACGCGCATGTTGCGGCCATCCTGCTCGCGGTGTGGTCCGTGATGGTCGCCATGCTCGACAACCTCGTGCGTCCGGTGCTGATCCGGCGCGGCGTCAATCTGTCGATGCTGCTGATTCTCTCCGGCGTGCTCGGCGGCTTGTTCGCCTTCGGGATCGTCGGGCTCTTCATCGGGCCGGTGATCCTCGCCGTTTCGTCCACCCTGCTGAGCGCATGGATACGCGACCCGGCGGCGCAAGCCCGCGATGCGGCCAACTCCTCAGCCCGCCAGGACGGTTGAGGCGGCGCAAGTCCTTTCATCGATTCGCAAACGTCTCCTTGACGACGCGCAGTTCGATTCGACGTTACGATGACGTCTGAACTTCGCTTCGGCATTCGTTAGAGCATTTATGCAGCGCTCGCGTGGGCATGCCTCGTGCCATTTCTGGTCGCGGGCGGCGCATCCGCGCGCGCTGCGCACGGCTTCCAAGGAGACGAAATGGCTCAGTTCAACTGCGATATCTGCGGCGTGCGCCCCGCGACGGTGCGGGTCGCCGTATTGCAGGACGGCAGGCGGCGTTTTCTCGATGTCTGCGACTATCACTACGCGCAACTGACACGGCATCAACGCACCTTGAGCCCGCTGGAGGCGTTGTTTCGCGCCTCGCAGCAGGCCGACGGCACAGGCGACGCCGGCGAGGCGGCGGGCGAACCCGCGCCGCAGGCGATGGAAGCCGGCGACGGCGCCATCGTCGAGCGCTATTTCAGTGACGTGGCGCGCGAATTGCTGCAGCGCGCGGCGGAGCGGGCGGTGCAGTTCGGGCGGCGCGAGGTCGACACGGAGCATCTGCTTTACGAACTCGCGGGCAACGACGCCGGCGCGGCGATCCTCAAGCGTCTGGGCATTCAGCCCGACGACGTGCGCGCGTTCATCGACGCCAATGCGCAAAAGCGCGAAGGCGCGGGTGTTCCCGAGGACGGCCGCATCGGCGTCTCGCCACGCCTGAAGGGCGCGCTCGACCGCGCATTTCTTGTTTCGCGCGAACTGGGTCACAGCTACGTCGCGCCCGAGCATTTGCTCTTCGGCCTCACGCAGGTGCCGGAGAGTTTTGCGGGCCATCTGCTGGGCCGCTATGGCGTCACGCCGCAAAAGGTGCTGCAGCGGCTCGTGGAGGCCCAGGGCGACAAGCGCGAGCGGCCCGCCGCGAAAGGCCCGAGCGCGACGCCGCAGCTCGATCAATACAGCCGCGACCTCACGGCGCTCGCGAGCGAGGGCAAGCTCGACCCGGTGATCGGCCGTTCGAGCGAGATCGAGACCGTGGTGGAAGTGCTCGCGCGCCGGCGCAAGAACAACCCGGTGCTGATCGGCGAGCCGGGCGTGGGCAAGACGGCGATCGCCGAAGGCCTCGCTCAACGCATGCTCAACGGCGACGTGCCCGAATCGCTGCGCGGGCGGCGGCTCGTCGAGCTGAACGTCAACGGTCTGATTGCGGGCGCGAAATACCGCGGCGAATTCGAAGAGCGCGTGAAAGGCGTGATGGAGGAAATCGCGGCGCAGCGCGAGAGCCTCGTGCTCTTCATCGACGAAGTGCACATGATCGTCGGCGCGGGCCAGGGCGGCGGCGAAGGCGGCCTCGACATCGCCAACGTCTTCAAGCCGGCCATGGCGCGCGGCGAACTGAACCTGATCGGCGCGACGACGCTCTCGGAGTACCAGAAGTACATCGAGAAGGACGCGGCGCTCGAGCGGCGCTTTCAGCCGGTGTTCGTCTCCGAGCCGAGCGTCGATCAGACGATCAACATCCTGCGCGGTTTGCGCGACAAGCTCGAGGTGCATCACCACGTCACCATTCGCGACGACGCGCTCGTGTCGGCGGCCGAGCTGTCGGACCGCTACGTGATGGGGCGCTTCCTGCCCGACAAGGCGATCGATCTGGTCGACCAGGCGGCGGCGCGCGTGCATCTTTCGGCCACCTCGCGGCCCGCGGCGATTCTCGAGCTCGAAGCCGAACTGGCGCAGTTGCGGCGCGAGCAGGATTACGCGGCGACGCGCAAGAATTTCGAGCGGGCGCATACGCTCGACGAGCCGATCGCCGACAAGGAAAAGGCGCTCGCGCAGGCCACCAATGACTGGAAAGGTCAGCTCGGCACCGTGACTTCCGACGTGACGAGCGAAGATGTCGCGGAGATCGTCTCGAAGCTCACGGGCGTGCCGGTCACGCAGCTGACCGCCGAGGAGCGCACGCGACTGCTCGAAATGGAACAGCGGCTGCATGAGCGCGTGATCGGCCAGGAGCAGGCCATTGTCGCGGTAAGCGATGCGGTGCGCCGCTCGCGCGCCGGGCTGCGGCGCGGGCGGCGGCCCACGGCGGTGTTCCTGTTCCTCGGGCCGACGGGCGTCGGCAAGACCGAGCTTGCGAAGGCGCTGGCCGAAGTGGTGTTCGGCGACGAAGACGCCATCGTGCGCATCGACATGAGCGAGTACATGGAGCGCCATGCGGTGTCGCGGCTGATCGGCTCGCCGCCGGGTTATGTCGGCTATGACGAAGGCGGCCAGTTGACCGAGAAGGTGCGCCGCCGCCCCTATTGCGTGATCCTGCTCGACGAGATCGAAAAGGCCCACTCCGACGTCTACAACGTGCTGCTGCAGGTGTTCGACGACGGGCGGCTCACCGACGGCAAGGGACGCGTGGTCGACTTCAGCAATACGGTCGTGATCGCGACGAGCAATCTTGGCTCCGACGTGGTCTCGGGGCAAAAGCGCTCGGGGCCCGGTTTCCTCTCCAGCGCCGAAGGGTCGATGCAGAGTGCCGTGATGGGCGAGCTGCGCCAGCACTTCCGGCCCGAGTTCCTGAATCGCATCGACGAAATCATCGTGTTCCAGCCGCTCAACAGCGACGAGCTGCGCTCGATCGTGCGGCTGCAGCTCGAGCAGGTCCGGCGCATGGCGCGTAGCCAGGATATCGACCTGACGTTCGACGACAGCGTGATCGATCACCTTGCATCGGAGGGATATCGGCCGGAATTCGGTGCACGCGAGTTGAAGCGTAAGATGCAGCAGGCGGTGGAGAACGAGCTGGCGAAGGAAATGCTCAAGGGCGGCGTGAAGGAGGGCGCCAAAGTCGTGTGCCGCTACGACGCCGTGGACAAACGCATGGCGTTCGCGGTGCAGGAGGCGGGCAAGAGCTGATGCGGGCGGCCGGCGCGTCGATGTCCGTGTTCGCGCGCCTAACGCACGAGCTTCGGGCGTGAGATGGGTTTCACGCCCGGCCGCTCGACGGCTCGCCGGATCCTCGCGAGCAGATCGCCCTCGTGGAATCGCGGGTCGTCTGAGAGGCGCTCGGCGACTGTGCGATAGGCGTCGTGCAGGCGCTTCATGATCTCCTCGCTTTCGGTCTGCCGCAGATCGAGGCGCCGGGCGAAGGCATGGAGTTCCGCCGGCAGCGGAAAAGTCTTGCTGCGGTTCAGGCTCAGCGCCATGCGCCCGTCGAGATCCGGATAGATGTCCGTGCAGACCACGTCGAACACCGGAGCAAGACGGCGCGGCCCGGTCGGATCGATATAGAGGATTCCCAGGTTCTTCATATGAGCATCGCCGTCGCGTAACAGGCACGAGAGAGCGATGCGCTCGAACAGGCGCCGCTTTTGCGCCGGGTCCGAACGCGTATAGATGTCCACGGCCTTCGCGATCATCTCGTAGCTGCCCTCGTACTTCGCCTTGCCGGTGAGCACGCTCATGTCCTCGAATCCGAGGGGCGTACCGTTCGCCGTGCGGTCGAAGCGCGACATCACGAAGAGCTTGCCGTCGTCGGAAAGCCAGAAGTCGGGGACTTCCAGCGCCGCCTCCTTCGCCACCGACATGCAGAAGTATTCGTTGCGCGCGAGCCCGGGAAAGTCATCGCCTTCGGCCTTCACGATCACTGTGGGCAGGGGCAGTGCCGTGTGTTCCGCGGGGCGCGAGGCGGCCTCGGCGGCGAGCGGCACAACGGCCTTTGGCTGCACGCCGGAGATGCCCGAGCCGAGCGCATAGCGGTCGATCAGGCGCTCGAACAGCCGGCCCGAGGGCGACGACAGCAATTCGTCCAGACGCTCGCCGTCGCTGTGCGGCACACGCTCGCCCGGCACGGAATAGGTGAGCCGGCCGATCTGGTTGGTGCCAGCGAGAAAGAGCAGAAACATGTCGCCTGGCGCGCCGTAGCGCGCGAGCCGCTCCTCGATGACGAAGCGCAGGTAGCCCTCTGGCCGGTTCATCGCGAAGACGCCCATCAGGTCGCCGCTCGCATAGCTCTGGCGCCGCACCGGCATGGTGAGCGACACCGCGGCCACGTCCGCGACGTCGCCGTAATTGAAGACGAAGCGGCTTTCGCGCGCGAGCAGACCGCTCGGGCCCTGCGGCGTATGGACTTCCAGACTGCGGATTTCGCGCAGGAGCCGCTCGAGGTCGAATGATGCGTCGGCGGTCATTCGTCGTCCTTGAAGATGTCGTTCAGGTCCTCGAGGATCACGGTGTCCATGGGGCGGAGCACGACTTCATAGCCGAGCGCGTTGACGAGACGGCAGAGTTCACGTATGCCGACGTTGCCTGCGTGCTCAGCGTTCGTGACGGTACGGCGGGCAACGCCCGCCTGCTCCGCCAGGGCCTGCTGGGTCAGCTTGCGCTCGCGGCGCGTCGCGCGCAGGCCTTCTGACAAGCGCTCGACGTTGGAAATCGAGAGATTTGTGGTTTTTTTGCGCATCATGGTGCGCATTATAGGTTGGGACTGGACTCTTTGCGCATAATTTTGCGCATCGAAACGGCAGCCGTCCACCAGGAAGAATGCGCGCAATTTTGCGCAAAACTGCAATCGTCTCTCAATATGAGCAAAATAACGCACATATTGAGAGCGAGCGACAGATCAAAGATGTTAAGAAATTGACGGTTTACGTAGTATTTCTTTGGTCCAATGCCGCCTCACATCGACCGCAACGCCGAGCGCTTGAGCTTGCCGGTCTCGGTGCGCGGCAGCGCGTCGATAAACGCGATCAGGCGCGGGTACTTGTACGCCGCCACGGCGTTCTTCACGAACTCCTGCAATTCGGCAACCAGCGCGTCGCCAGCGCTGAAGCCGGGGCGCAAGACGACGAACGCCTTCACCACCTGCCCACGCACTTCGTCGGGCACGCCCGTTACGCCGCACTCGGCCACGGCAGGGTGCTGCATGAGTACCGTCTCGATTTCGGGCCCCGCGATGTTGTAGCCCGACGAAACGATCATGTCGTCGGAGCGGGCCTGATAGAACACATAGCCGTCGGCGTCGATAGAAACCGCGTCGCCGGGCAGGTTCCAGCCGCCGCGCACGAACACCGTCTGGCGTTCGTCGGCGAGGTAGCGGCAGCCGGTCGGGCCACGCACGGCGAGATTGCCCGTCACGCCGGGCGGCACAGGCTGCAGGTCGTTGTCCAGCGCCTGCACGACGTAGCCGGGCACCGCGCGGCCGATCGAGCCGGGACGCACATCGGCCCCCGCGGACGAGACGAAGATATGGATCAGTTCGGTGCCGCCAATGCCGTCGATCATCTCGATACCCGTCGCGTCGCGCCACAGGTTGCGCGTGGCCTGCGGCAGCGCCTCGCCGGCGGATACCGTCTTGCGCAGGCTGGCAAGGTCATACTGCGTGACGAGCGGCGCCATCTGCCGGTAGAACGTGGGCGCGGTGAAGGCGATCGTCGCGTGAAAGCGCTGGATCGTGTCGAGCAGCAGCGCCGGCGTGAGCTTTTCGATCAGCACGGTCGACGCGCCGGCGCGCAGCGGAAAACACAGCAGGCCGCCCAGCCCGAACGTGAACGCGAGCGGCGGCGTGCCACAGAACACGTCCTCGGCCGTGGGCTTCAGCACATAACGCGGGAACAGGTCGCACATTGCGATCACGTCGCGGTGAAAGTGCATGCAGCCCTTGGGCATGCCCGTTGTGCCGCTCGTGAAGGCGATCAGGCAGACGTCGTCGCTGGCCGTGTCGCAGGCCGTGAAGTCCGCCGGCTTGCCTGCAGCAAGCGCCTCCAGGGTGCCAGGCGAGTCGTCGTGGAAATAGCAGACCTGTTTGATGCCTTGGTAAAAGAATTCGTCGGCGGGGTCCATGCAGCGCGCGAGTTCTTCGGTGAGCCGCACGTCGCACAAAGCCGCGCAAACCTGCGCCTTGGCTGCAATCTGCTTGAGCTCCTTCGCGCGCAGCAGCGGCATGGTGGGAATCACCACGAGGCCTGCCTTGAGCGACGCGAGAAACGCCACCGCCATCTGCAGCGTGTTCGGTCCGCGCAACAGCACACGATTTCCCGGCTGCAGCCCCATGTCTTCCACCAGCACGCGCGCGCTGCGATTGACGAGCGCGAGCAACTTGGCATAGGTGGTCGGTTGCGGCTTGCCGTCGACATCCGACCAGATGGCCGGGCGCTCGCCGTGACCGGCCTCGATCGCACGGTCGAGCAACTCGACGGCGCAATTCATGCGCGCGGGGTAGGCGACGTCGGGATTGTCGAGCAGCATGTCGGGCCACTGCGACTCGGGCGGCAGATGATCGCGTGCGAACGTATCGACATGGGCGGTGGGTTGCATGGCGTCTCCGGCTGGCTAGATGAGCTGATCGTTCCGTTGCGTGGGCGGATTATTGGCGCGTGAGGCGTGCGCCGTCGGGAATCACGGCCGTCGCTTCGATTTCCACTTTTGCGTCGTCTTCCATGAGCGCCACCACCTGAACCGCGCTCATCGCGATGTCGTAGTCGCCGATCAGCTCGCGAAACGCCGCGCCGATTTCCTTTAGCGATGCCAGGTACTCCTTCTTGTCGGTCACGTACCAGGTCATGCGCACGAGGTGCTCGGGCTTGCCGCCCGCCGTTTCGAGCACGGCGACGATATTGCGCAGCGCCTGCACGGCCTGCGCGCCGAATTCGCGGCTCGTGAAACGCGCGTTCTCGTCCCAGCCGATCTGCCCGGCGATATAGACCTGCGTGCCGGAAGCGGCGACGCCGTTGGCATAACCGCGCGGCTTGACCCAGCCTGCGGGAAGAAGGGCTTGTTTCATGTTTCGTCCGGTTCCGTAGAGAGCGTCGCGCAGCAGTCGCTTACGCGGCGTGGTATGCCTTGAGCAAGTCGCGCCCGACGATCAGCTGTTGCACTTCCGTCGCGCCTTCGTAAATGCGCAGCGAGCGAATCTCCCGGTAGAGCGATTCGACGATATTGCCGCTTTGCACGCCCATGCCGCCCCACAGCTGCACGGCCGCGTCGATCACCTGTTGCGCGCCTTCGCTTGCGTGCCACTTCGCCATGGCGGCTTCGCGCGTCACGCTTTCGCCCTGGTCGCGCAGCCACGCGGCGCGATAGACGAGCAGGGCGCTGCTGTCGATGGTGAGCGCCATTTGCGCGAGCTTTGCCTGGGTCAACTGAAAATCGCCTAGCGTCTGGCCGAACATCTTGCGCGAAGCGGCGCGTGCGAGCCCTTCGGCCATCGCGCGGCGCGCGAAGCCCAGCGAAGCCGCCGCGACCGACGTGCGGAAAATATCGAGCGTGCGCATGGCGATCTTGAAGCCCTCGCCGGGGGCGCCAAGCATCTGGCTGCGCTTCACGCGCGCGCCGGTGAAGCGCAGGCGCGCGAGCGGGTGCGGCGCAATCACGTCGATGCGTTCGGCGATTTCGAGCCCGGGCGTGCCGGCATCGACCACGAACGCGCTGATGCCGCGTGCGCCCGGCGCTTCGCCGGTGCGGGCGAACACCACGTAGAAGTCGGCGATGCCGCCGTTCGAGATCCAGGTTTTTTCGCCGTCGAGCACGTAATCGTCGCCCTCGGCGCGAGCGGCGAGCGCCATCGCGGCGACGTCGGAGCCCGCTTCCGGCTCGGAGAGCGCGAACGCGGCGATTGCTTCGCCGCGCGCCACGCGCGGCAGATAGCGCGACTTCTGCGCGTCGTTGCCAGCCAGCGAGATGGCGCCGGAGCCCAGGCCCTGCATGGCGAGCGCAAAATCGGCGAGGCCGGAGTGCTTGGCGAGCGTTTCTCGCAGCAGGCAGACGGCGCGCGTATCGATAGTGTCGCCGTGACCGCCGTAAGCGGTGCCGCCCACGCCGTAGCGCAGCCAGCCGGCTTCGCCCAGTTGGCGCACGAGCGCGCGGCAGGTTGCATCGACATCATCGTGCGGCACGTGCGCGAGATGCTCGCGCGACCACGCTTCGATTCCCGCGGCAAGCGCACGATGGCGATCTTCGAAGAACGGCCACGCAAGCGCGTCGTGGAGATGGGTTTCAACGGCAGCGTTCAATTCAGTCCCCTTCGAAAACCGGACGCGTCTTGCCCGCGAACGCTTCATAGGCACGGCCGAAGTCGCGCGTGGCCATGCAGATCGCCTGTGCCTGCGCTTCAGACTCGATGGCCTCGTCGATGCTCATGGTCCATTCCTGATGCAGCATCGTCTTGGTGATGCCGTGCGCAAAGGTCGGGCCGGAAGCGAGATCGGCGGCGAGCTTCTGCGCATCGGCGAGCAGCGCTTCGGGCTCGCAAATGCGGTTGTAGAAGCCCCACGCGTGGCCTTCTTCTCCGCTCGCGGAGCGCCCCGTATAGAGCAGCTCGGCCGCGCGGCCCTGACCGATGATGCGCGGCAGGATCGCGCACGCGCCCATGTCGCAGCCCGCGAGCCCCACGCGTGTGAACAAAAATGCGAGCTTGCTGCGTGCCGTGGCGTAGCGCATGTCGGAGGCCATAGCGAGAATGGCGCCCGCGCCGGCACATACGCCATCCACGGCGGCGATGATCGGCTGCGGGCAGTGCCGCATGGCTTTCACGAGGTCGCCGGTCATGCGCGTGAACATCAGCAGTTCGGGCATCGGCAGATCGATGAGCGGCGCGATGATGTCGTGCACGTCGCCGCCCGAGCAGAAGTTCTCGCCCGCGCCATGCAGCACGATGGCCTTCACATCGGTCGCGTAGGCAAGCTGGCGAAACAGATCGCGTAGTTCTGCATACGATTCGAACGTGAGCGGATTCTTGCGCTCGGGGCGATTGAGCGTGATGGTCGCCACGCGGCCTTGTACCGACCAGCCGAAGTGTTGTGCCTCATAACCGGCGAGCGTCACGCGGTTGCCCGCGAAGAGCGCTTCGGCGCTGGAACGTGTCGTCAAGATATGTCTCCCGGATCTCTGCAATTTCAGTGGTATCAGCCTTCCAGGCCGTTGCGCAGATGTTGTTTGAGCTTGCCGAGCCGCTCGTGCATCTTCGACTTCTCGTCGAGCGAGAGGCCGCCAAACAATTCGACTACCCATTGCTCGTGGGCGGCCGCCATGCGGTCGAAGAGGGCGCGGCCCTCGGCCGTGAGGCGCACCACAAAGGCGCGCCGGTCGTCGGGGGCGACGTCGCGCACGACGAGGCCTTCCTTTTCGAGCTGATCGGTAATGCCCGTGACGTTGCCGCCCGTCACCATGAGGCGGCGCGAGAGCTCCGTCATGCGCAGGCCTTCAGGGTGGCGCTCGAGCTGCGCCATCAGGTCGAAGCGCGGCAGCGTCGTATCGAACTCCACACGCAGGCGGCGGCGCAGCTCGGCTTGCACGAGGTTCGTCGTGGTGAGCAGGCGCAGCCAGAGGCGCAGGCCCATGTGGCTGTCGGCGCCCGTGCTCATTTCCATGTCGACGACGTTCTCGGCTGGCTTTTCAACGCCTTTGCGCGGCGCTTTCGTTGCGGCTTTCGTGGTGGCGCTCTTGCGCGTGGATGCTGGCGATGTCATGTGATTTCTCCACCGGAAACGGAGATGGACTGGCCCGTGATCGCAGACGATCCAGGCGCGCAAAGCCACAGCACCGCGTTCGCGACTTCATCCGGCGTGACGAAGCGCTGCTGCGGGTTGTGGCGCACGAGAATGCTGCGTGCCTCGGCTTCGCTGCGCGAGGTCTTGCGCGTAATCTGCTCGAGCGACGCCTGCAGCAGCTCCGTTTCCGTGTAGCCGGGGCACACGGCGTTTACGGTCACGCCTTGCGTGGCGACTTCGAGCGCGAGCGCGCGCGTCATGCCGATCACGCCGTGCTTCGAGGCGCAATAGGCGGCGACGTACGGGTAGCCCACCTGGCCTGCCGTACTCGCGACGTTGACGATACGCCCGCTCTTGCGTGCGATCATGGCGGCCAGTACTGCGCGCGTGCAGAGGAAGGCGCCCGTGAGATTCACGTCGAGCATGCGTTTCCAGAGCGCGAGGTCGGTTTGCGCGAATGGTGCGGCTTGGGCCTGGCCTGCATTGTTCACGAGGATATCGATGGCGCCGAGCGTTTCGGCTGCACGTGCGAACGCGGCATTCACGGCGTCTTCGTCGGTGATGTCCACGCTCACGCAGGCCACGTTTTCGCCGCCGCCGAGCGCGGTGCGCTGCGCCACGAGCCGCGCGGCGTCGCGTCCCATCAGCGTGACGCGTGCGCCGGCCTGCAGGAGCGCAGCGGCGGTCGCCGCGCCAATGCCGCTGCCGCCGCCGGTCACGACGGCGTGACGATCGTTGAGGATTGCCTGGTTCATGCTTACACGGTTCCTTCGGCGCGTTGCGCGCGCTCCAGCGGCGAGAGACCTGCCGCCGCTGCTGCGGCCGCGCGCTCACGCTCGATATTGCGTTCGAGTTGCGTTTTGGCGGCTGTGTACTGATTCGGCCACTTGATGTCGAGGTAGCCGATGCGTGCGGCTTCGGTGAGCGTCCACGACGGATTGGCCAGATGCGGCCGCGCAACGGCGCACAGGTCGGCACGCCCGGCCGCGATGATGCCGTTCACGTGATCCGCTTCGGAAATCGCGCCCACGGCGATCGTCGCGATGCCTGCTTCATTGCGGATGCGGTCGGCGAACGGTGTCTGGAACATGCGGCCGAAAACGGGCCTTTCCTCCTTGCTGACCTGACCCGACGAGACGTCGATCATGTCCGCGCCGGCCGCCTTGAAGGCGCGCGCGATCTCGATGGCGTCGTCGGGCGTGTTGCCGCCTTCCACCCAGTCGTGTGCCGAGACGCGCACCGAAATCGGTTTGTCCTCGGGCCACACCTCGCGAATCGCCTTGAAAACCTCGAGCGGATAACGCAGGCGCTTTTCAAGCGAGCCGCCGTATTCGTCAGTACGCTGGTTCGTGAGCGGCGAGAGGAAGCTCGAAAGCAGATAGCCGTGTGCGCAGTGCAATTCGAGCCAGTCGAAGCCCGCATCGTTCGCCATTTGCGTGGCGTGCACGAATTGCGCCTGGATCTCGCGCAGTTCCTCCGCGCTCGCTTCGTGCGACCACTGGCTCACGCCGCGCAGATATTGCTGTGGCGAAGCGGAGACGAGCGGCCAGTTGCCATCGTCGAGCGGCTGGTCGATGCCTTCCCATGCCACGCGCGTCGAGCCCTTGGCGCCGGAATGGCCGAGCTGCATGCCGATTTTCGCGTCCGAGTTCGTATGCACGAAATCGACGATACGCTTCCACGCCTGCACATGCTCGGGCGCATACATGCCGGGGCAGGCGGGCGTAATGCGCGCCTCGGGCGAGACGCAGGTCATCTCGGTCATGACGAGCGCGGCGCCACCCATTGCTCGCGCGCCGAGATGCATGAGGTGATAGTCTCCGGCTACGCCGTCATGCGCGGAGTACTGGGCCATCGGCGAGACGACCACGCGATTTTTCAACGTCACGCCACGCACTGTATAAGGCGTGAACATGGGCGGCACTGCACGTGCCTCGCCACCCGCGCGCTGCGCGAGCCATGCTTCGAAACCGGACAGATAGCCCGCGTCGCGCTCGCGCAGATTTTCATGCGAAATGCGCTGCGAGCGCGTGAGCAGGGAATAAGCAAACTGCTCTGGATCGAACTTTGCGTAACGGTCCACGTGCTCGAACCACTCGGTGGAATTGCGCGCGGCGTTTTGAATACGCAGGACATCCACGCTGCGCACGTTCGTGTAGTGCGTGAGCGCCGCGCGCAGATCGGCGGGGTGTTCTTCCATGCTGTTGGCGAGTTCGATCGCGTCTTCGAGTGCGAGCTTCGTGCCCGAGCCGATCGAGAAGTGCGCGGTGTGCGCCGCGTCGCCCATCAGCACGACGGGAATTTCCTTGCCGTCGGCCGCGGTTTTCCAGTGCACCCATTCGCGATTGACCACGCGCGGAAAGCGGATCCATTGCGACGAGCCGCGCAGATGCGACGCGTTCGAGCGCAGCGCGTGGCCGTCGAGATAGCGCGCAAACAGCTTCTCGCAGAACGCGATGCTGTCTTCCTTGCTCATGGTGTCGAGGCCAGCCGCGCGCCACACGTGATCGGGCGTTTCGATGATGAACGTCGACGTGTTGTCGTCGAAGCGGTAGGCGTGCGCCTGGAACCAGCCCCATTCGGTTTCTTCGAACGCGAACGTGAAGGCGTTGAAGAGTTTCGACGTGCCGAGCCACACGAAGCGGCAATTGCGCAAGTCGATATCGGGTTGATAGGTAGCGGCGTACTTCTGGCGCGTGGCGCTGTTCAGGCCGTCGCTCGCGATGATGAGGTCGGCGTGGGTCACGTCGTCGTCGGTGATCTGCGATTCGAACACGAGCTTTACGCCGAGCGCTTCGCAGCGCGCCTGCAGGATGTTGAGCAGACGCTTGCGGCCAATGCCGCAGAAGCCATGGCCCGACGAGCGGATCGCACTGCCGCGGAAGTGAATCTCGATGTCGTCCCAATGATTGAAGGCGTCGAGAATTTCGTCTGCGCTTTCGGGGTCGGCCGCGCGCAGGTTGCCGAGCGTCTGGTCCGAGAACACCACGCCCCAGCCGAACGTGTCGTACGGCCGGTTCCGTTCGATCACGGTGATTTCGTAGTCAGGGTGACGGCGCTTCATCAAGAGGGCGAAATAGAGGCCTGCCGGCCCGCCGCCAATGCAAACAATGCGCATGCTCGCTCCTTCGTTCGGTCTGCAAGGGCAATGTAGGTCTAATTACTTTAGGTGTCAAGTAATTTGCCGCTGCGTTTTGCCGATGAAGCCGGGATCATCCAGCGCGCGAGCGCGAAACATCTGAATTTTTCCGGAACCCTTGGCGCCCCCACGCGTCAACTGGCCATGACGCAAGAAAAGTGACCGCGCAGGCTTTCGCGCGGCTTTCCGCGATGTGGCACCAGAAAAGGGCGGGCGCTGGCTAGATGTGCATGGCGCGCACCGTCCGGGCGTGCGCGTGCGACTGCGTGAACGCGTCAAGCGCGCGAATTGCTTACCATGGGTTACGCAGGCCCATTTCGTATTGAACTGGCATTAAAGTCGCTTATGGAGGCGGCGCTCGGGCGCAGCCTTTTACGGAACCCTTTCATGCGTAGCGCGTGTGGCCACGAATCGATCAGTTATCCTTACAAAAAGGTCGATAAAGCTGACAGCTTCATCGAGTCGAGGTCGCGTATCCCTTCAATCGTAATCTTCGACACGAACGGGAGTCGTCACCAATGAATCAAACAGCGAAGCGATCGATCGAAATCGACTTTTTCCGGGGTTTCGCATTGATTTCCATCGCGCTCGATCACATTCCGTCCAGCGTGCTCTCGCATGCGATGCTGCACAACTTCGCGTTCTGTGACTCAGCGGAGGTGTTCGTGTTCGTGAGCGGCTATGTGTGCGCGGCGAGCTGGCTTGCCATCGCCGGGCGCAACGGAGCGGGCGCGGCCAACCACCGTTTCTGGCGTCGCGGGCGCGAGATCTACGCGGCCTATCTATGCACGGCAGCGCTCATGCTGCTTTCGGGCGCCGCAGCGGTCATGCTGCGTGTGGATTCGCCACTGGTTGCCGAGTCGGGCTATCTGCGCTTTGCCGCACATCCGTTCACGATGCTTGCGAATATCGCCGTGTTTCGCGATCAGCCCTATCTGGCCGGCGTGCTGCCCATGTACATCGTGCTCGTGATGGCCTTGCCGTTCGTGATGCCGTTTGCGCGCCGCTCGCCCGATCTCGTGCTCGTGGGCAGCTTCGTGCTGTGGTTCGGCGGGTGCTGGCTCGTGGGGTATCTGCCTGCCGCACCCGGCGCCATATGGCCCTTCAACCCGTTTGCCTGGCAGGCCATGTTCATGCTGGGCCTGCTGTGTCGCCTCTATCCTGTGTCGCGCGCGTTTCAGGTTTCGTTTGCCGGCCGCACCGTGACAGCGTTCGCGCTGGTGCTCGTTGCCACGTTCGCGTTCATCCAGTTGTTCGCCGATCTGGACCCTCAGCCGGGCTACATGAAGCAGAACCTCGCGAGCGTGCGCATCGTGAATTTCGCTGCCGTGGCCTGGCTCGCCGCGCAGGCGGTGCGCAAAGGCTGGATAGCGTGGCTCGCGCAGCGGCTGCCCGCCGTCGTCACCGTGGGGCAGCAGGGCCTCGTTTGTTTCGTGGGTGGCGCGGTGGCTTCGAATGTCATCGACACGCTGCTGCGTGCCACGCATGTCACGGATTCACTGCCGGCACGGCTTGCAGGCGACGTGCTTGCGGTCGGTGCGCTGCTCATGCTCGCGGGTAGCGTGCGGCGCCTGAAAGCGGTACGGCCGCGCGTCGCGCTCACGTGAAGCGCGACGGCGTACATTCAAAGGTGAGGGTTTGCGGGAGGCCTATGAACGCATGCGTTGCGCGATGCGCTCATGCCTTGACGAGTTCGCGCACGTCGGTCGCAGGCACCGATCCGAATGCATCGCTCAACGCATAGTCGACCAATTGCTGTGCCGCGGCTTCGGGCGTGGACAGCAGACCGTTCTGCTTGAGTTGTTCGAAGCGCTCGCGCATCGGGAACTGGTCGAGGCTCGTCGCGCGGATCGTTTCCTGCATGCCGGTGTCGATCACGCCCGGCGCGACGCTGCAAATGCGTAGGCCGGCTGGCGCATCGAGTGCGACGGCGCGCGCGTGGTGGTCGAGCGCGGCCTTGGTCGCGCAGTACACGCTCCAGCCCGGATACGCGTTGCGCGCAGCGCCACTCGAAACGTGCACGATGCGGCGCGACGCATTCGCGCTCAGGGCTTGCGTGGCGGCGAGCGCGTTTGCAAGCATCAACGGTGCGGCGACATTGAGCGTGACGGCTCGGGCAATGGCGAGCGCGTCCTGTTCGCCGAGCGGCGCGATGGGCTCTACGGTGCCCGCGTTGTTGAAGAGCAGCACACATTGCGCGCCGCGCGCAAACGCATTCAGCGTGTCGCCGGCCAGCCAGCGCTCGAGCGCGGCGGGATCGGCGAGATCCACGACAGCTTGCGAGAACCGCTCAGGATGGAGGCCGGCCAGTTCCTCGTGCGCGCCGCGGCCAAGGCCGAGCACCTCGATGTTCCGTTGCAGCAGCGATTGCGCGAGCGCCGCACCCAATCCGCGCGTATGGCCGGTGACGATGGCGCGAATGGCAGAACGGGGGGCGGATGTCGAAATCGTCATGGTGTCGTGATGAAAAAAGGGATGCGATCCTTGCGCACGCAAGGGGTTGACGCGTGAAATTCGAGGGATTTTGCCGCACGCCGCATGGATTTGCAGCGCGGCGCGGCGTGCGAAATTGGACTCAAAATCGGCCGTGGCAATTGATTGCCCGGTTGGGTCGGCCGCGTTTTCGGTATCATAGCGTCCGGTTCCATATGGAAGAGATCTGGACGTGAAAGCCGCATCGCAACAACGCCGTACCCTGAGCTTCAAGGAAGGTCTTCTTGAGATCAAGAAGTCCATGGGGGGCGGCGCAGGCCAGCCCGCCGAAGAACAGGCGCAAAAATCGCAAGGCAAGCCCGCTCACAAGGGCGCGAAGGGCCATGGTGGCTCGCACGCCCCGAAGGGCCCGCGTGCTCCGAAAGACGGTTCGGCGGCTGCGGGCGCGGCCGGCGGCAAGGACGAGCGCTCGCGCTCGCGCCACGGCCGCCCTCAGGGCGCGAGAGCGCAGGAGCAGAACCCGGGGGAGCCGGGGCAGCGCGCCCAGCAGCCGCGCCGGCCGCAACAGCCGAAGCCGGCTCGCGGTCCGGAGGCAGGCGAGCGTTCGGGGCAGCAGCGGCGCCGTCCGGCGCGTCCCCAGCAGCCGCCGGCAGCGAATCTGAGCGAGGCCGAAAAGGCGCGCATCGAGCGCAACCGCCAGCTCAACACGGTGTGGAATGTGTTCGCGAAGCACTATCCGGCTTTCCGCGACCGTTTGCCGCTCAAGATCGGCGTGGCCGAGGATCTCGTTGCGCGTCACCCCGAGTACGAACGCACGATGATCGTCGCCGTGCTCAAGCGCCACGTGAATCATCCGCGCTATCACGAGCGTGTGGCAGCGGGCGGCTCGCGCTACGAACTCGACGGCACGGCCTCGGAAGGCCCGGGCATCGATCCGTCGCACGTCGGCCGCGCCAATGCGGCGCTTGCGCGTCAAAAGGCCAAGGCCGAAGCGCAAGCCAAGGCGCGTGAAGAGGGCAAGGCGCAGCCGGAGGCCAAGCCCGAAGTGAAGGCTGAGGCGAAGACCGAAACCGCGCCCCAACCCGAAGCCCAGAGCGCAGAAACGCAGGCCTCGTCCAACGTGCCGGAAGCAGCGGTACAGCAACCGGAAAGCGGCGAGACGCCCGCAGCCGGCGCCTGAAGCCCGCGCGCCGGAGCGATCCGGCCAGAAACAACCCTCTCGCGGTGCCGCCGCGCGAGGGTTGTTGCACGTCTGGCGTGCGTAGGGCGTCCGCCTGGTGAGGGCCGGGCGATGACTGCGCGCGCTGCCGGCCTGCCGGGCCAGGCTATGCTGTGTTGCCGCGCAGCGTCTTCCTGCGCCGAACCCCAGGCAATCTGCACACTTTGCGCCTGTCGCGCCAGGCGCGCCCGCCATGAACCTACGCCAACTCGAACACGTGGTCGCCCTCGCGGAAGAGGGCAGTTTCGCCCGCGCGGCCCAGCGCGTGCACCTGAGCCAGCCTGCCCTGAGCCGAAGCATCCAGGCCATCGAGGAAAAGCTCGACATGGTGCTCTTCGACCGCACGACCCGCGAAGTGCAGATCACGCCAGCGGGAGAGACCGTCGTGCGCCGGGCGAAGAAGGTGTTGTTCGAGGCCCGCTGCCTCGTGCGCGACGTGGACCTGTTGCGCAATCACTGCATCGGCTCGGTGAGTTTCGGGGCGGGGCCGTATCCCGCGGCCATGCTCTTGCCGGCCGTGCTCGATATGCTCGCGCAGCGCCATCCTCAGTTGCGCATCGATGCCCGAATCGACAACTGGAAAAATTTGCTCGACGCGCTGTCCAGCGAGACGCTCGATTTTTTGATCGTCGACATTCGCGGCGCGCCGCCCGTGAGTGAAATCAGCGTGATCCCGCTGCCCAGGCATCGCGTGGCCTGGTATGTGCGCGAAGGCCATCCGCTCGCGCAGCTCGAAACGCTGGAGGCGCGCCAGTTGCAGGCGTTTCCGATCATCGCCGTGCCGTTGCCCGACACCATGCGCAACGCGCTGCGCAAATGGCTGCGCTACGCGCCCGGCCACGAACTCGAGTTTCATCTCGTCTGCAACGACGTGAACGTGCTGCAGGAGTACGCGCGCAAGACCGACGCGCTGTTGCTGCTCACGAGCCACGCGTTCTGGAATCCGGCACGCATGGCCGGTCTCGTGCCGCTTTCGCTACCCGCGCACTCACCGCTCTGGCTGCAGTTCTGCATCGTCCATCTCGCGGGCCGCACGCTGTCGCCGGCGGCGGAACAAGCCATTCGCGCCGTGCAAGACGCGGCCGAAGCCATTCAGCCGCAAATCGATTGATGTGCTGATTGCATCGATTCGATGCAAATTATGCAGTTGTCTTATTGATTTCTGCGTCGTTCAATGTCCCGAACGCGGCAGCTTTCGGCGCCCCGCACGTAGCGGCGCCCAACGTATAGCCGCGCACGGAGACACAATGACACCAGGGACACGCAGCAAGCGCCAGCGATGGGTAATCGTCGTCGGCCTGTTTTTCTTTCTCGCGATCAATTTCGCCGATAAGGCGCTCATCGGACTCGCCGCCGAGCCGATCATGCGCGAGCTTGGGCTCACGCACACCCAGTTCGGGCGCATCGCGGCCAGCTTCTTCACGTTTTTTTCCATTTCCGCGCTGCTTGTTGGCCTGCTCGCCAACCGCGTGAAGGCGCGCTGGCTGCTGCTGGCGATGGCGATCACGTGGTCGGTTTCGCAGGTGCCGCTGCTCGTATTTGCAACGCCGCTTACGCTGATCGTCTCGCGCGTGCTGCTCGGTGCGAGCGAAGGGCCCGCGTATCCCGTGGCCGTGCATGCGCTTTACAAGTGGTTCCCCGACCACGAGCGCGCGGTGCCTTCCGCCGTGCTCACTATTGGGGCATCGTTCGGCGCCGGCCTGATCGCGCCGGTCATTACCGGCGTGATTGTGCATTTCGGCTGGCATGCGGCGTTCGTCATGCTGGCCGTGGTCGGCATGATCTGGAGCGTGATCTGGCTGCTAATCGGCAAGGAGGGGCCGCTTGGTACGCACACCGTGGGCGATACGGGTTCGTTGCGCGCTCACCCATCTGCGCTTGCGTTGCCGCACAAGATTCCCCTCGGCGCACTGCTGCTCTCGCGCACCTGCGTCGGGAGCGATCTCAGCGGCTTCGCGGCCTACGTGATCCTCACGATGTCGACGATCTGGCTGCCGAGCTATCTCGTGCGCGTGGCGGGCTATTCGCTCACGGAAGTCGGCTGGATTGTCGTGCTGCCTGCATTTGGGCAGATGGTGGTTTCGCCGCTTTTCAGCTGGTGGTCGCAGCGGCTGATGGCGCGCGGCGTGTCGAGCCGACATGCGCGCGGCACGCTTGGGGCGGCGTCGGTCGTGGCATCGGGCGCGGCGCTCGCGGTCATGCCGCTGCTGCCGGCGGGGCCGCTCCTCATCGTTGCGGTGTCGATCGCATTCTCGCTCGCCTCGTTCACGTTCGTGAGCGGCGTGACGCTGGCCGGCGAGATCGTGCCGCCCGCCCAGCGCGGCGGCGTGCTCGGCATCAACATCTGCATCACTACGTTGGCCGGGCTCGTGACGCCGGCGGTAATGGGGCAGGTGATCGACCATGCGGCGGCACAGGTCGACGGCTATCGCACGGGCATGATGCTGGCCGGCGTGTTCTCGGTCGTGGCGGGTGTGATCGCGGCCTGCCTGATCGATCCCGCTTCCGATCGCCGTCGCTTTGCGGCGCTCGCAGATGTCACCGAGGACGCTTGCGTTGCCCGGTCGCTGGCTTCGGGCGAGCAATGAACCTGCTGAAATAGAAAGGAATGCTAACGTCAATGAAAAACGCCGATTTCACGCCACTCATGCGTCCCGCATCGATTGCCATCGTCGGCGCCTCGGCCGATGCCGCCAAGGTTGGCGGCATGCCTTTGCGGCTGCTGCACGAGCACGGCTATGCAGGCCGCATCTACGCGATCAACGCGAAGGCGGCGCACGTGCAGGGCGTACCCGCCCACGCCACGCTCGACAGTGTGCCGGAGCCTGTCGATCTCGCGATCGTCGCAGTGCCCGCGCACGCGGTACCGGAAGTGATGGCGCAGCTCGTGCGGCGGCGAGCGCGCTCGGCCGTCCTGTTCACGGCGGGCTTTGCCGAAACGGGCGAGGCGGGACGCGCGGCGCAGCGCGACCTCGCCCACACGGCGGCCCAGGGCGGGGTGACGCTGCTCGGCCCCAATTGCCTCGGGTTGATGAATCTGCGCGAGCGGGTCTACGCAACGTTTTCGCCCGTGGCGCTCGCAGGCGCGCCGCCCAGAGGCGACGTCGCGCTCGTGAGCCAGAGCGGGGCGTTCGGCGCCTACGCGTTTGCGCTTGCCCGCGAGGCGGGGCTCGGCCTGAGCCACTGGATCACGACGGGCAACGAGGCCGGTGTGCAGGTGGCGGACGCCATTGCGTGGCTCGCCGCCGATCCGGATACGAAGGTCATTCTCGCTTACCTCGAAGGCTGCACGGACGGCGCGAAGCTGCGCCGGGCCTTCGCCGCCGCGCGCGCGGCGGGCAAGCCCGTGGTCGTTGCCAAGGTCGGCACCACGGCGACGGGCGCGCGCGCCGCGCAGTCGCACACTGCGAGTCTCGCGGGCGAGGACGCCGTTTATCAAGCCGTGTTCGACGAATACGGCGTGTTCCGTGCCGATACGCTCGAGGCCTTCTTCCGTCTCGGCTACGCGCTCTCGAAAGGCCGTCGGCCGCAGTCGGCCGCCAGCGCCATTGTCACCGTCTCGGGCGGCGTTGGCATCATGATGGCCGACCGCGCCGAAGCGCTCGGCCTCGAACTGCCGCCGCTGCCCGAAGCGAACGGCGCGCGGCTGCGCGAGCGTATTGCGTTCGCTTCCGCGACTAATCCCATCGACGTGACCGGCCAGATCGTCGCCCAGCCCGAGGTGCTTGCCGACACGCTCGTCGATGCCGCCGCCTGCGGCGCATTCGGCAGCGTGGCCGCGTTCATCGCCGGCGCGGGAAACGTGCCCGCGACATGGGCCGCGATCGAGCGGGCGGTCGAGCGTGCAGCCGAAGGCAGCGCGAGCGCGCCGCTCGTCCTCGCGGGCCTTGTCGACGACGCCAAACGGCAGTGGCTCGAAGCGCGCGGCGTGCTCGTCTATCGCGAGCCTGCGCATGCCATGGAGGCCATCGCTACATTGTTGCGTGCGCAACAGAATGACGCCGCACGCGAATCCACCCATGTCGAGGCCGAGCCGGCGCATGTCGCGCTCCCCGCGAGCGTGCCGCCGAACGCCGTCTCACTGGACGAGGCCGAAGCCATGGCGCTGCTCGGTGAAGCCGGCGTGGCGGTCGCACCGCATCGCGTGGCACGCACGGCGAGCGAAGCCGTCGAAGCGGCGCAGGCTTTGGGTTTTCCCGTCGCGCTCAAGCTGCGCTCGCGCCATGTGCTGCACAAGAGCGATATCGGCGGGGTGCGGCTCGATCTGCGCGACGCGGCGGCCGTGCGTCATGCATTCGAAGCCATTGCGCATGCCGCTGCGCAAGCGGATGTGCCGGGCGGCTTCGACGACGTGGTGGTCGCGCGCATGGTGAAGGGATGGGGCGAGATCATCGTCGGCGTGAAGCGAGACCCCGTGTTCGGTCTCGTTGCCATGGCCGGGTTGGGCGGCACCGGCGTCGAATTGTGCCGCAAGGTGGCCTTCGGGCTTGCGCCGCTCACATGCGAGCGCGCCATGGCGATGCTTGAAACGAGCGGCGTGGCCGCGCTCTTTCGCGGCCATCGCGGCAACCCTGTTCTGCCGCTCGACGCAGCCGCGGCCACGCTGGTCGCGCTCACACGCCTCGCCGCGGCAATTGGCGATGCGCTCGAAACGCTCGAAATCAATCCGCTCATCGTGACGCCGCAGGGCCTCGTTGCGGCCGATGCTGTCATCACATTAGCGCGCGCAGTGTAGACAAATCGCAGCCATTTTTATTCCGCGAGCATCCTTGCAAGGCATCTTGATATGTACAACCAAACAATGAGTGTTGTAGAAGCGAACCCAGAAAAACTGCATGAAGACCCTGTCGCCGCACTGGTGCGTATGTACGCGGGGCCGCTCGCCATCGCACGTTATCCTGTCGTCGAGGTCATGCGCACCTGTGCGCTGCATACGCTGGCGCAGTCCACCAGCCCGCTGCGCCGGCCCTTCAACGTGATTCACGCGAGCATGCAGCGCTGGACGCATGAAGACCGTGACATCGTGACGCCCGCCAACGATTTTCTCTATCTGAATGCGTGGATCGATCTTTCCGGCGGGCCGGTGGTGCTCGACATTCCAGCCGTAGAGGACGACCGCTATTACGTGGTCGAACTGCTCGACGCCTTCACGAACAACTTCACGAACCTCAGCCCGCGCAATGCCGGCACGCGAGGGAGCCGCTTCGTTCTGCACACGCCGGAACAGCGCCCGACTGGCGACGGAGCCCCGCTCGTGTGCCCCTCGAAACTCGTGTGGATGCTGGGCCGCGTACTCGTGCAAGGCGACGACGATCTCGCGCGAGCGCAGCATGTGGCTGCGGCTTTCCGGCTCGCTGGCGCGCAGGGCGCGGGCCCGGCCTGCGTGCGGCAATGGCACGAAAGCGGTGACGCCGCGCTCGACTTCTTCGACAACGTTCTTGAGTCGGTCGCGGATTTTCCGCCGCAAGACGACGAAGCCGCGATGCTCAGTGCACTCGAACGCGCGGGCGTGCGCGCATTGAACGGGCGCGGCGCGGCGGCGTTGCCCGAGACCGTGCAGCAAGGCCTGCGGCTTGCCTACGCCGACGCCCAGCGGTTGATTCTCGCCTTCACGGAAAGCCGCGCGCGGCGCAGCTGGACATACAGCCTCGGACTTGGCCGCTACGGCCACGCCCACGTGCTGCGCGCCTGCATCGCCATGAAGGGGCTGGGCGCGCTTGCGGCCGACGAGGCAGTCTATGCAACGGCCGATTTCGACGAAGCCGGCGAGCGGCTAACCGGCCGCCGCCGCTATGAACTCTATTTTCCGCCTGGCGAATTGCCGCCCGTCGACGCGCTCTGGTCGCTCTCGCTTTATGGCGCGGACCGCTACTTTGCCGACAACGCGATACGCCGCTACGCAATAGGCGATCGCACGCCCGGCCTGCAATACGACGCGGACGGAGGCCTGCGCATCCAGATCCAGCATGAAGCGCCGAGCTCGCAGTCGAACTGGCTTCCCGCGCCGGCAGGGGGCTTTTATCTGATCCTGCGGTTCTACCATCCGCAGGCATCGTTTCTCGAAGGACGCTATGCCATTGCGCCGGTGCGCGCCGTCGCGGCCTGACTCGGGCCCGAAAGCTCACTTCCATCGATTCACATTAATTCGCCATACGAAATATCATGTCTTCACTCGAATCCCCCGAAATTACCGCGCTTTCATCCGATCAGTCCCGCTTCGATCTGGCCGTCGAGGCGGTCCAGTACGCGCTTCCGCTTTATGAAATGGCGCGCATGCGTTCTGCCACCGGCCCGCGCGTGGATCGCACGGGGCGCCCCGCGGGCGAGTCGCCGGAATCGCCCAACCGCTGGGCTAACGAATGGTTTCATACGCGTGTGCTGCAGGGCCCTCAGAACCGCCGCGTGGTGACGCCCAATAACGACACGCTCTATTCCTGTGCGTGGTTCGATCTGAGCGACGGGCCAATCGTCATCCGCGTGCCCGCCATGCAAGCGCGCTACTACGTGCTGGGCCTGCTCGACCTCTATACCAATCCGTTTGGTTATATCGGCACGCGCACCACCGGCAGCGACGCGGGTGCATTCTTTCTGCATGGACCGGACTGGAGCGCAGACGTGCCCGAGGGCATGCAAGCGATAGCGTGTCCCACCGGCACGGTGTGGCTGATCGGCCGCATTCTGGTGGACGGTGAAGCGGATCTCGAGGCGGCCAACCACTTGCAGGACCAGCTCACGGTCGAACCGGCGCCCGGCAGCGCGGCGCAGGTGCCCAAGCTGATCGACGCCGCTATGCAGCCAGGCGAAAAGCTCGGAGATGTGAACCGTTTTGCGCAGGTCGTGAATCGCCTGCTTGCTGTTGAGCCGCCGCCACGTGAGGCGCGCGCGCATGTCGCGCGCTTCGAGGCATGCGGAATCGGCGCTGCCTGCGTTGACAAGACGCTCGATGAAGAACAGCGCGCGTTGCTCGAAAGGGCGCTTGCGCACGTCACGCATGAGCTTGCCGGCGAGCCACCACTCGCCTTGGGCGGAGGGTGGGCGTTGCCGGTGGATGTGCGCGCAACGTTTGGCGAGGACTACCGCACGCGCGCCCAGGCGGCGCTTTGCTATATCGGCGTGCTAGGGGCTCAGGAGGCGATGTACATCACCGCCGATACCGACGCACAGGGCGCCGTGCTCGACGGCAACGCATCGTATGTACTGCACTTCGCGCCGGGCAACCTGCCAGCAGTCGACGCTTTCTGGTCGCTGACCGCCTACGAAAAGGCGACGTACATGCTGGCCGAAAATGCCATTGGGCGTTACTCGATCGGCGACCGCACGAGCGGCCTGGAATACGACGCCGACGGCGGCCTGCGCATTGCCATCTCGGCGCGCGTGCCGGACGAGCCGACCTTGCGCCGCAACTGGCTGCCTGCGCCGGCGGAGCGCTTCTATCTCGCACTGCGCTTGTATGTGCCGCGCGAAACGCATCTCGCGCGCACCTTCGTCTATCCGGCGATCCAGCGTGCGGCCGAGGGCGTGTGATCCAGGCGGCGCGCGCGGCGGTGTTAGCGCGCGCTGCCGGAAGCGGTGCCGGGCACGGCAGCCTGAGCCGATGCCGCCGACACCGGCGCGGGCGCCGCCACAGGCGCGGAGGCGGCCCCGGCCGCCGAAGCCGCGAGCCCGGCGCTTACGGGTGCATCGCTTGCGGCAGGGGCGCTCGCCGTGTCGAGTACCCGGCTGAACTCGATGGCGCGCGTGCGGATCTTTTCCGCATAGGCTTTCGAGCCGCCGTAGTTCTTCATCGCGGCGTTGAGGTCGCCGCCCGCGGCCCGCTCGTAGCCATAGAGGATCGACGAGCCGACGTCGATGTTGACCTCGGGGTCGGTGAGGTCCTTGTTATGCAGGATATTGCGATGCGCTGACGGCACGACCTGCATGAGTCCGGTTGCGCCGTTCGCCCCATGCGCCTTTTCGCGAAAGCGCGACTCGATCGAGATGATGGCGAGCAATACCGCAGGCGGCAGCGAATACTTCTCGGCGGCGCCGGTCACGGCGAGCGAAATCTGCGCGGCCTTTTCTTTCGCGAGACCGAACTTTTGCGTGAGGTATTTCGAAACGGCGCTGGAAGCGGCGGGCGAGCTTGCGGCATCAACCGCGCTCGCCGCCGATGCGCTGACGGTGTCGCTAGCGGGCGCCTGCTGCTGCGCCTGCGCGGCCGCGGTTTGCACGAGGGCCGGCAACAGGGCGAGCAGGCAGAGTAACTGCCTCATGGCCGGTGCATAAGAAGAAAAACGAAGGCGCAAGTATAACCGGCCCCGATTAATGAGGCCGGCTGCGTGTCATCGCGTTTTTACGTACCCGATCGGCGTCAGGGCCGGGCGTCGCGCCCGGCGTGGCTTCGGGCCGCGTTCAGGCCGGGTTCAGCCCGGGTTCAGTCCTTCTGCACGGATGCCTTCCAGATTTCGTCGATGCTCGCGGCGAGCGTGGCGTCGAACTCGGCGTCGCTCATCGATTTCGTGAGGTCGTTGATGAGCGCGCGCGAAAAGCTTGCAATCATTCGATGGTTCTTCGCGAGGCGCGCACACGCGTCGGTGCGCGAATAGCCGCCGGACAGCGCCACGACGCGCACCACGCGAGGATGTTCGATGAGCGGCAGATAGAAGTCGGGCGTATCGGGAATCGTGAGCTTGATCATCACGTTCTGCGAGGCGGGCAGTGCGTCGAGACCCTTGAGCAGTTCGTCGCGCAGGAGCTTCTCGGCCTTGGCCTTGTCGGGGGCCTTGATCGAGACTTCGGGCTCGAGAATCGGCACGAGCCCGTGAGCGGATATCTGCGCACCGAAGGCGAATTGCTGCGCGGCAATCGAAGCAATGCCCGAAGCCGAGGCATGCTCGATCACGGAGCGCATCTTGGTGCCGAAAATCCCTGCCTTCACCGCGCGCTCGAGCAAGGCGTCGAGGCCCGGAATCGGCTTCATGAGGCGCACGCCGTCGGCTTCGGCCTCCAGACCCTTGTCGACTTTGAGGAACGGCACGACGCTGCGCTCGTTCCAGAGAAAGTCGGGCACGGGCTTGCCTTGCGCCTTGCCATCCATGGTCGCTTCGAAGAGGATCGCACCAATCACCTTCTCGCCCGTGAAGGCGGGGGCGCTGATGATGCGCACGCGCATCTCGTGCATCAGGCGGAACATTTCGGCGTCGCCGCTATACGCGCTTTCGGGGATGCCGTACTGAAGCAGCGCGCCAGGCGTCGAGCCGCCGCTCTGGTCCAGCGCCGCGATGAAGCCCGGTTTGTCGCGCATCTGCGCAAGCATTTGCTCGTTTGCCATTCTCGTCTCTCCCGCAATTGGAGCGCCCTTGCGGGCGCGGTTACTCGAATCCGGCCGTCGGCTCCTCCGCCGAGTGTACTTGCGCCGTAAAGCTGCGTCTTTGCCATTATGTGGGTGCGGCCGCGCAGCCGCACCGAAGAAGCGAAACGGTAGGCCGTAGCAATTGCGATGCCAGGGCAAGCCACAAAAAAGCGCAAGCGCGGGCCGTGAGAGCCGCGCTTGCGCGTGTCGATTCCTGCCGGCGCGTGCTGGTGCACGCGAGTGCGCGACGTGGCTCGCGCCGCCGTGCCCCTCAGAACCGATGCGTCATGCCGAGCGCCGCCATGTACTGCTTCGTGCCCGCCTGGGTCACGCTCACGCCGGGCCAACTCACGGTGGCGCTGCCATTGTTCTTGAAGTAGCCCGCCCGCACGTAGAAGCTCGTGCGCTTCGAGATCCAGTGGTCGGCGCCGATCTGGAAGCCCGGCGTGTTGTCATGCGCGCCGCGCACGTTGCGATACAGCGCCGCGAGCTGGATCTCGTCGACTGACGTGGCCTGGATCGTCGCGCCGACCTCGGCGATGCTCAGCGAATGCGCCGTGCCGAGCACTGCGGCGAGCGTGTGCGGCGCGGGATCGTTCGCGCGCTGGTACGAGTAGTTCGCCTGAAGATTGACGATGCCGATGCGATAGGCGAGCGCGCCGATGAAATGCTCGGTGCCGAGCAGGGTGAGCGGCCCCGGCAGCCCCGTGATCGTCTCCTGGCCGGGATGCTGATACAGGTAGGCGAACCCGGCATAAAGACCCGCGCCCGAATAGTTGATGCCGAGGTTCAGCACGTTGCCCGTCGTCGCCGTCACGGGCTGCGTAACCGTGGCCGGGAACGCGTACATGGCGTAGGCCTGCACGCCGTAGAATTTGGGCGTTTGATACAGAACGGAGTTGCTCAGGCGGCCGCCGTCGTACTGCGTGGAGAGCGTGTTGCGCTCGGGCGTGAGCACGAAAGCGGCGAACGGCGAGAGCGTTTCGTCGACCTTGAACGGATCGGTCGGATACACCACGCGAAAGCTCGCGTCGTACTGCCGGCCGAACGTGAGCGAGCCGTAGCGCTCGTCCTTGAGGCCCACCCACGACTGGCGATAAAAGAGCGTGCTGGTGTCGGCGAACAGGCCGCCGTTGTTGATATTGAAGCCCGACTCCACGGTGAACTGCGCCGTGAGGCCGCCGCCCAGATCCTCCACGCCCTTCAGGCCGAACAGCGAGCCCGTCGAGCCGCCGCTTTTCATGGCGAACGTATGGCTGCCGCCGTTGCCAAGGTATTGCAGATACGTGTCGGCGACGCCGTACAACGTGACGCTCGAATCGGCTGCCGCTGCGCCGCCGGCGGCCAGCGCCAGCGCGATGCCACACATTCCATGCACGCGTGCCCGCATGAAAGTCTCCTCCTCTAATTGTGTGAAAAGTCATCAAAAAAGCATGGCCGTGCTAATTAGAGGGGCACCAAAACTAGCTGTCTACTGCATTGTTTTCATGGCGAAATTGCAGTTTTTGCATGAATCATGGCCGTCACACGATCACTTGCGTCTGCGTGCCGCGGTCGTTCGCAAGCAGTGCCGAGAGCTTGCGCAGCGCGGCCTGCAATGGTTCGCGGCCGCCCGTCGCGCCTAGTGAAATGCGGATCGCGTTCGCGGTTTCCGGGCCTTGCTGGAAGGCCGTGGAGGGCGCGACGGCGAGGCCTTCGCTGCTCGCGGCGACGGCCAGTTCGCGCGCCTGCCAGTAGCGCGGCAGCGTGTACCAGAGATGAATTCCCACGCCCGCCGACGATCCCAACGTGTGCGCCGCGACGCGCTGGCGCTCGCGCGCCTCGGTCTTCACATCGGCAAAGATTTGCTCGGCCATGCCTTCTTCGATCCAGTGCGTGGCGAGCGAGTTGGTAAGCGGTGCGGCCATGAGCGAGAACGTGCGCAGCGCGCTCACGAGGCGCGTATGTGCCTCTTCATCGGGCAGCGCGAGATAGGCCGTGCGCAAACCAGGCGAGAGCGTTTTGGACAGCGTTGCGAGATAGCAGACCTGAGCGGGCGCGATGCGCGCGAGCGGCGCGGGCGCATCGGGCGCGAAGCGCCAATAAGGATCGTCTTCGACGATGCGCGCGCCGCAGCGCTGCGCGACCTGCACGATCTCGAGGCGGCGCGCCTCTGGCATGGTCGCCGTGGTCGGGTTCTGCAGCGTGGGGTTCAGGTAGATGAGCCGCGCCGCGTGCTCGCGGCAAGCTGCTTCCAGCGCGTCGGGCCGCATGCCGTGGGCATCGACGGCAATGGGCTCGATACGGCGGCCCAGTTGCGCCGCCGCGTGCGGCAGGCCCGGGTAGAGCAGCGGCTCGGCGAGGATGACGTCGCCAGGCTGCGTGAAGGCGAGGATGAGCGCGGCGAGCGCCGCTTGTGCGCCTGGGCAGACCACCACGCGCTCCGGCGCAACGGGGCCGAGCATGGGCTGCAGCCACTTCGCGCCCGCTTGCCAGTCGGCGCGGCCGCCGCCGCCCATGTGGTAGGTCATCAGCAGATCGGCGTCGCTGCGTACCAGCACGCGCGCCATGCCTTCGCGCAGCAGCGCGTTCATGTCGAGGCCAGCGGGTGCGGGCGGAATGTTCATGCTGAGGTCCACGCGCTGCAGCCACTCGGCGCGTGGCGCGGCGATGAACGTACCAAGTGGCCCGCGCGCCTCGATCAGCCCGCGTCGCCGCGCTTCGTTGAAGCCGCGCGTGACGGTGGTCAGATCGACTGAAAGCAGAGTGGCGAGGCTGCGTTGCGCGGGCACGCGTTCGCCGGGGCGCAGCGTGCCTTGCGCCACCGCACCTTCGATGAATTCGGCGAGCCGCAGATAGCGCGGGCCATTGCTGGACTGCATTGCCGTGGCCCATACATTGATCTCGCCAGCGCCTTCGGCAGGTTGGTTGTGTGTCATTGTGTCGCGGATGTATGCGTCATGTCTTACTCTAGCATGCGTGCATGAAGCGCGTAAATCCATACATATAGGCTATGTATGGCTTCTGTGACGGCCCTGCGGGGCCGCTCGTGCGGCAGCAGAGTGAGCACGTATGGATGGGTTTGCGCGAACGTCAACCTTGGAACCAGACATGCGCAATCCAGACCCTCGCTCAGGGCGGGCCGCTACGGCCGGCCCGCCTTCTTCATCACGTCCCCCCTTGATTGCCCGCTTCCTGCGCCGCGCCGCTCTAGTCGCGGTGGCCGCGCCGCTCGTGCTGCTCAGCGGCTGCAACATGGCGCTGCTCGCCCCGAAGGGCGATATCGGCGTGCAGGAAAAGAATCTGATTCTGATCGCGCTCGGGCTGATGCTGCTCGTCGTGATTCCCGTGATCGCGCTCACGCTGTGGTTCGCGTGGCGCTACCGGGCTTCCAATACGAGTGCGACCTACGCGCCGCGCTGGTCGCATTCCACGGCCATTGAAGTGGTGGTGTGGACGATTCCCTGCGTGATCGTGCTCACGCTCGCCGTGCTCATCTGGCGCACCACACACTCGCTCGACCCGTATCGCCCGATCGAATCGCAAACGAAGCCGGTGCGCGTGGACGTGGTCGCGCTCAACTGGAAGTGGCTGTTCATCTACCCGGATTACGGTGTGGCTTCCGTGAACCAGCTCGCGATTCCCGTGGACACGCCCGTTGAGTTCAACCTCACCGCCGAGTCGCTGATGAATTCGTTCTTCATTCCGCAACTGGGCAGCCAGGTGTATGCGATGCCGGCCATGCAGACGAAGCTGCACCTCATCGCGAACGAGCCCGGTGTGTATGCGGGCCGCTCGGCGGCCTTCAGCGGCCCGGGCTTCTCCGACATGCATTTCGACACGCTAGCCAAGAGCCGCGCCGATTTCGACGCGTGGATCGCGCAAGCCAAGGCGTCGCCCACGATGCTGAGCCGCGCAGCCTACGAACAGCTCGCGCAACCTGGCGAAAAGACGCCCGTGACGCTCTATTCGAATGTCGCGCCTGGCCTGTTCGACGGCGTGGTCGGCAAATACATGCGCGACGTGCACGGCAACCCGATTTGCGGCACGGTCCCCAGCGCGGCTCACAGCGCGCCCCCTGGCGCGAGCGCCTCGGCGCTCAAGCTCAACCGTAGCGCCATCCTGGCAGCGGAGTAATCACACCATGTTCGGAAAACTCACGCTCGACGCCGTTCCCTGGCACGAGCCGATCATCATGGGCACGGGCGCTGTCGTCGCGCTCGGCGGCCTCGCCTTGCTCGCCGCGATCACGATCGCTGGCAAGTGGGGCTATTTGTGGCGCGAGTGGATCACCTCGGTCGATCACAAGCGCATTGGCGTCATGTACATCATTCTTGCGGTCGTCATGCTGCTGCGCGGTTTCGCCGACGCGATCATGATGCGCGCGCAACAAGCTATTGCCTACGGCGACTCGGCGGGCTATCTGCCGCCGCATCACTACGACCAGATCTTCACGGCGCATGGCGTCATCATGATCTTCTTCGTGGCCACGCCGCTCATTCTCGGTTTGATGAACGTGGTCGTGCCGCTGCAGATCGGCGCGCGCGACGTGGCTTATCCGTTCGTCAACTCGCTGAGCTTCTGGCTCTCCGTGGTGGGCGCGGTGCTCGTGATGGTCTCGATGTTCGTGGGCGATTTCGCGGCCACGGGGTGGGTGGCGTATCCACCGCTATCGGAGCTTGGTTATAGTCCGACCGTTGGTATGGATTACTACATATGGTCGCTGCAGCTATCGGGTCTCGGCACCACGCTCTCGGGCATCAACTTCATCGTCACGATCCTGCGCATGCGCGCGCCGGGCATGGACATGATGAAGATGCCGGTGTTCGTGTGGACGGCGTTCATCACCAACATCCTGATCGTCGCCGTGTTCCCGGTGCTCACCGGCACGCTCGCGCTGCTCACGATGGACCGCTACTTCGACATGCATTTCTTCACGAACGAGCTGGGCGGCAACGCGATGATGTACATCAACCTGATCTGGGTCTGGGGTCACCCGGAGGTGTACATCCTGATCTTGCCTGCGTTCGGTGCGTACTCGGAAATCATCGCGACGTTTTCGGGCAAGCCGCTATTCGGCTACAAGTCGATGGTCTATGCCACGTCGTCGATCGGCATTCTCTCGTTCTTCGTCTGGCTGCACCACTTCTTCACGATGGGCTCGGGCGCGAACGTCAACGCGTTCTTCGGCATCATGACCACGGTCATTTCGATCCCGACCGGCGTGAAGCTCTTCAACTGGCTCTTCACGATGTATCGCGGCCGCATTCGCTATCACAGCGCCACGCTGTGGACCATCGGCTTCATGGTGACGTTCGCGGTGGGCGGCATGACCGGCGTGCTGCTGGCCGTGCCGGGCGCGGACTTCGTGCTGCACAACTCGCTCTTTCTCGTTGCGCACTTTCACAACGTGATCATCGGCGGCGTGGTGTTCGGCTGCCTCGCAGGCGTGAGCTTCTGGTTCCCCAAGGTGTTCGGTTTCACGCTCAATGAGTTCTGGGGCAAGGTGTCGTTCTGGTGCTGGCTGATCGGCTACTGGCTCGCGTTCACGCCGCTCTACATCCTCGGCTTCGAGGGCATGACGCGCCGCATGAACCACTACGAAGTGGCCGAGTGGCATCCGTGGCTCGTGGTGGCGCTCGTGGGCGCAGTGTTCGTGGGCCTCGGCATTCTTGCGTTCATCGTGCAGATCGTGGTGAGCCTGCGCGATCGCGAAGCGAACCGCGATGTGACCGGCGACCCGTGGGACGGCCGCAGCCTCGAATGGTCGACCGCTTCGCCTGCGCCGTTCTACAACTTCGCCGTGCTGCCGGAGATCACCTCGATGGAGCAGCACTGGGACAACAAGGAAGCTGGCCGCGCCTACGTGCAGCCGCGCAAGTACGAAGACATCCACATGCCGCGCAACACGGGCGCGGGCTTCATCATCGCCGCATTCAGCCTGCTGTTCGGCTTCGCGATCGTGTGGCACATGTGGCTGTTCGCGGCGGTGGGGCTCGTCGGCATGATCGCCACGTTCATCGCGCGCACCTACAACCAGGATGTGGACTACTGGGTCCCGGCCGCCGAGGTCGAGCGCATCGAGAATGCGCGCTTCAGGCAACTCGGCATCCGGCGTTTCGATCAATCCGAGCAACTCGAGGAGATGGCTTAAACCATGGCTCACGCTGCTATTACTCACGCCCATGGTCATGGTCACGACGACAGCGCCAAGACCACACTAGGCTTCTGGATCTACCTGATGAGCGACTGCCTCATCTTCGCGACGCTCTTCGCCACCTTCGGCGTGCTCGCGAATGCGACGGCAGGCGGTCCGGGTGCGAAGGATCTGTTCGAACTGCCGTACGTATTGGGCGAAACACTGCTGCTGCTGGCGAGCAGCGTCACGTTCGGCATGGCCATGCTGGGTCTCTACGCGCAGCGGCGCGGCCAGGTGATTGCGTGGCTCGCGGTGACGTTCCTGTTCGGTGCGGGCTTTGTCGCGATGGAGTTGAACGAGTTCGCCAAACTCATCGCCGATGGCGCGGGGCCCGGCACGAGCGCGTACCTTTCGGCGTATTTCACGCTGGTCGGCACGCACGGACTGCATGTCACCGCGGGTCTGCTGTGGATCGCGATCATGATGCACCAGACCTTCAAGTTCGGCCTGACCGGCACGGTCCGCCGCCGCCTCGCGTGCCTGAGCCTCTTTTGGCACTTTCTCGATCTCGTGTGGATCTGTGTGTTTACGTTCGTTTATCTGCGAGGTTTCCTGTGAGCCAATCTCATGCCACTCATCACGCCGTGCATGACGCGTCGCACGGCAGCCTCAAGGGCTACATGATCGGCACCGTGCTCTCGCTCGTGCTCACGCTGGCATCGTTCGGCGTCGTGATGTTTCGAGTCGTTTCGCCGGGCTTCGGGCTGGCCGCCATCGTCGTGCTCTGTATTGCGCAGCTTGTCGTGCAACTCGTGTATTTCCTGCACATCGGCGCGTCGCGCGAGCAGCGTTCGAATACGGCGATCTTTATCTGCACGGCGTTTCTGATTGCGGTGATCGTCGGGCTTTCGCTGTGGGTCATGCACAACGCGAACGTCAACATGATGCCCACGCAGATCTCGATCGACCGGGCCATGGCGCACGATTGACGGCCGACCTGACGTTGCGTCCCTGAATCAGCGCGCTGCGGAATACGACAGCGCGCGGCCACCGGGCACCTCGGGCACAGTGCATGCGCTATACGAAGCGTCGCGACACACCGTCGCTTTTACGTGGAGTGGGACCATGAACAAGGACCAGGTGAAGGGCACGGCTGAAAAGGTGAAGGGCAAGATCAACGAGGCCGTGGGCCGCGCAACCGACAACCCGGCGCGTGAATTGAAGGGCGACCTCCAGCAGGAAGCCGGCCAGGCACGCAAGAACGTCGGTGACATGAAGGAGGCCGCAAAGGACATGGCGAAGGACATCAAGCGCCATCACTGATGAACGATGGCTAACCCACGGCGCCGCCGTCTCGCAAGAGGCGGCGGCGTCATGCTGTGCGCATGCGGCGAAAGCGAATCGATACGGAGTGCCAATCGATGGTGCGACGGCGCGGCACGGTGGCCTCGCCGCTTTCGATATGCCTTCATTATTCCGTGTGAAACACGGTGGCCGCGGCGCGGCGCGCGGCGCGGCGAAATGTCCTCGAAACAGGTATGCTGCAGGCATCCCGTGTGTCCCGCGCGGGGCGCGAACGTGGAGTTTTCGATGTCTGCCAATCCTGCCAGCGTGTCCTCCGGACTGCGCGAAGTCTGGCTGATCCGTCATGGCGAAACGCAGTGGAGCCTATCTGGGCAGCACACCGGGCGCACCGATATTGCGCTCACCGAGCACGGACGCGAGCAGGCGCGCTCGCTGACGCCGTCGCTCGCCACGCAGCGCTTCGACGCGGTGCTTTGCAGCCCGATGGCACGGGCCATCGAGACGTGCCAGCTCGCGGGCCTTGGCGGCGAGATGAGAATTTCGGCCGACCTGCACGAATGGGACTACGGGATCTACGAAGGCCTCAAGACCGCCGACATCCGCAAGACCGAACCGGACTGGAGCGTGTGGCATTCGCCCATCGCGCAGGGCGAGGATCTCGCGCGCGTTCAGGCGCGCGCCGCGGCGGTGATCGACGGCTTGCTGGCCATGCATGGCCGCGTGGCCTTGTTTTCGCACGCGCATTTCCTGCGCGCATTGGGGGGCTGCTGGATTTCGGGTTCGGCGGCGCTAGGCGAGCATCTGTATCTCGACACGGCTTCGGTGAGCATTCTCGGCTTCGACCACGAAAGCCGCGCCATACGCCGCTGGAATGCGCTCGGCGAACGCAGGGCGTTGATGTGAAGTAGCCCTGGCGCGTTTGCTCAGCGCAAGGAACACGACAGCCAATGCGCAACACGCACGCCGTCCAGGCGCGAACCCTCCGGCGTGGCGCTCCCGAGGAGTGTGACGATCACGGGCCGCCGCCCGTGCACCATCACGCGCATCACCATATTGTGGCCGGACTCGTTGATGAAGCCGGTTTTCTGCACGCTCGCGCGCACCTGACCGTAGCGCACCAGCCGATTGCTGTTCACGTACTGCAATTGTCCGTGGCCTGTGGGCACGCGTTCCTCATGGTCGATCGAATAGCGGCGAATGAGTGGATAGCCATTGGCCGCCCGCACGAGGCTCGCCAACTCGCGCGCGGTTGAAACGTTCTGCGGCGAAAGCCCGGTCCCGTTGACGAAATGCGTGTGCGTCATGCCCAGACGCTGTGCTTTTGCGTTCATCGCCGCGATGAACGCAGGCCGCCCACCCGGATAGTCGCGGCTGAGCGCCGCAGCCGCACGGTTCTCCGAGGACATCAGCGCGACGTGCAGCATGTTGGCACGCGTGAGTGAGGCTCCGACGTCAAGGCGCGAATGCGTGAATTTGAGCGTGTCGAGATCGGCGGTCGTGACCGAGAGTTGTTGTTGCAGCGGCGCATGCGCGCTGTCGAGCCAGACGATCGCCGTCATGAGTTTCGACACCGACGCGATCGGCGCGACTGCGTCGGCGTTGCGCGCGTAGAGCGGCGTGTGGGTGTTTTCGTCGACAACGTAGATCGCATGCGAAAAGAGCTGCTTGCGCGACGCCGGCGTGAAGCCGCAGCGCGCGAGCAGGCGAGGGGTGTGCGCGTTCTTGGCGCTCGCGTATGCCGTGTGTTGAGGAACCGGCGGCGAGCTGAGCTTCGGTTTCGCACGTTTGGTACGGCGCTTCGGTCCCGAGAGTCTGGTGGCGGGCGCATCGGCAGGCATCGAGCGATGTGCCGGTTTCGTCTTGTGCGCGACTCTCTTTTTCTTTTTGGACGGTGCGTGGGCAGTTCCTTCGGCCGCCGTGTGATGAACGGTAGCGCGAGCCGAAGCGGGAGACGCGCCAGCCGCGAGGCCTGCGGCAATCAGCACGAGCAGACTGGGCAGCAACCGAAGTCGGGAAACGAGAGGCATCGACAAATGGGCTTGAACGCCGGCTTTGCGCAGCGTGCTTTGGGATTTTGGCGGCTTTGTTCGAGCCACATTGGACGATGAAGTTCCATTCCGGCTCCATAATGATCGTTCAGTGGGACCATCGTCGTATGGAACGGGCCTCGAGCGGGCCCATATACTTCGCGAAGCCAAGGGAGCGCAGAGATGCTCAATCAACTCTCCGACACGTTCCTCCTCGTCTTCGCCGGGCTCTTTCCTGTGCTCAATCCGCCGGCGGCGGGGTTCATCGTGCTGAGCATGCTGCCGCATGCGAGCGCCAGCGACCGCGCATTTCTCGCGCGCATCATCGCCATCAACAGCCTGTTCATCCTGCTCGGCTCGCTGATCATGGGGGCCTATGTGCTCTCGTTTTTCGGCATATCGATACCGGTTTTGCGGGTCGCGGGCGGGTTGGTCATTGCGTTCGCGGGCTGGAATCTGCTTCACAAGTCGTCCGATGGCGGGGATAGCTCGGCCTCGCAGGCGCCGCCGGACCCGGTGCGCAGAGCGACGCTGCGCGCCACGGCGTTTTATCCGCTCACGCTGCCGGTCACCGTTGGGCCGGGGTCGATTGCGGTCGCGATTGCGCTGGGCACCGGCCGGCCGCGCGGTCACGTGCAACTCGTCAATGTCGTGGGCGTGTTGCTCGCGCTGATCGTGCTTTGCGGCTGCATTTATCTGTGCGTGCGTTTCGCGGGGCACGTGGGCAAGCGGCTCGGGCCGGTTGGCACCGAAGTGCTGATGCGGCTGCTCGCATTCGTGCTGCTGTGCATCGGCCTGCAGATTTTGTGGCTCGGGCTCGAAGAACTGCTCGAGTCCGCGGCGCTTTCGGTCAGTATCAAATAACGCCGCGCGCCGCCGCGGCCATCGTCATGTTGCGCCGCATGAGAGGGAAAACCACGAGCCAAGACATCAGACGTCTGATGTAGATTGGAGCCCTATGTACCCAACCCACGCAACGATGCGGCAAACATGCGCCTGAGCGTCGATCAGTCGATGTGCGAGCGAATCCAGGATTCGCTGCTGGAAATGATCCGCGAGCGCTCGCTCAAGCCGGGCGATCAAATCCCGCCGGAGCCCGAACTTTGCGAGCTGTTGGGCGTGGGCCGCTCCAGCCTGCGGGAGGCGGTCGCGCAGATGATTTCCCACGGTCTTCTCACGCGTGTGCACGGCAAGGGGACCTTCGTCAGACAAATTACGCTCAAGCTGCAAGGCGGTCTGGATGATCTGATGTCTGTGACGGACATGATACGCAGTGTCGGGGCGGTGCCTTCCACGAGCCGCTTGCAGGTGAGGACGATCGCGGCTTCCGGCAGTCTCGCGCTAAAACTCGGCCTCGCCGAAGGCGATCCCTGCGTGCGGTTCGAGCGCGTGCGTCGCGCCGACGACGCGATTGCCGCGTACTGCATCGATATCGTGCCGAAGGCGTTGCTGGAAGGGCATGAACTGGGCGAGTCGCTGTTCGGCACGCTGGAGCGCGCGGGCGTGCGGCTTTCCCACACCCATAGTTCGATCCAGCCGACCATTCTCACCCCGCGCGATTTGCCGGAATTGCAGGAGAACATCGGCATGTTTCTGCTGATCGACGAAGTTGATTTCGATGAGACCGGTCGCGCGGTCTGCTACAGCAACGACTATTACAACGCCAGCATTTTCAAGTTCGATCTCGTGCGCAAGCGACGTTAGGCGGGCCAGCGGCCCATTTTCCCGACAGGAAACGTATGCACTTCGAAGCTTTCAGCTCTTCCGAACTGACCGAATACCTGCTGGGTATTCCGGCCGTTTGCGCAAGGCTTGGCGACGACAGCGAATTGCAGGTCGTCGAAGTGGGCGACGGCAACCTCAACTACGTCTACTTCGTGAGCAGCGCGCGCGACCCGCGCCTGAGCGTCGTTGTGAAGCAGGCGCCGCCGTACCTGCGGCTGGTTGGCGAAGCGTGGCCCTTGCCGCGCGAGCGCATGGAGCGCGAAGTGGCGGCGTTGCGGCGCTTCGGCGCACTGTGCCCGGAGCACGTGCCACGCGTTTTTCACGCGGACAACGAGAAGTTCCTCATGGTCATGCAGCGGCTCGATTCGCATCGCGTGCTGCGTGGGGGGCTGATCGACGGCGTCGTGTATCCGCGGCTCGCCGAGCACATTTCCACGTATCTCGCGCGCACGCTGTTCCATGGCTCCGACCTCTATCTTGCGCCGGATGCAAAGAAAGCGGCGGTGGGCGGCGACATCAATACGGAATTGTGCAAGATCACCGAGGAACTCGTCTTCACGTTCCCGTTCGAAGATCATCCTTCGAACGTCTACAGCCCCGCGCTGCCCGCGGCGGCGATCGAACGGCTGCGCACGCACGAGCCGTTGCGCATTGCGGCGGCCGAAATGAAGTGGGCCTTCATGAACCATGCGGAAACGCTCGTGCACGGCGATCTGCATACGGGCTCGATCATGGCGAACGAGCACGAGACCTATGTGATCGACCCCGAGTTCGCTTTTTATGGGCCGATGGGCTTCGATACCGGCGCGTTCATTGCGAACCTGCTGCTCGCGTATTACGCGCGCGACTGGCACGACCGCAAGGCAGGGCGTGAGCCCGCCGCATACCAGGGCTGGCTGCTCGAACAAGTCGAGGCGGTATGGAACGCTTTCGCGCAGAAGTTCGGGCAGATCTGGCGCACGCACGAGCGCGAGACGGGCCAGGCGTACATTGGCGGTCCGGCAGGCACGCCTGCGGCGGAGGCCTTCCGCGACGTTTTTATCAGGCGGCTCTTCGCCGATACGCTCGGCTTTGCGGGCTGCAAGATGATCCGCCGCATCGTGGGCATGGCGAAGGTGGCGGAGATTACCAGTATCAAGGACGACACAGTGCGTGCGCAGATCGAAGTGCGTTGCCTGAAACTTGCCGAAGCGCTGCTGGTGCGGCGTCGCGAGCTGGCTTCGATCGAGGCGGTCACCGCACTGGCCGCTCAGGTACTCGCGGAATCGGCGTAAGCGAAAATCGGCTGCCACAATGAGCGGCGGAGCCCGAACAGTCCGGACAACCCGCATCGACGGAGAAAGTATGACGTTGCAGGCGCAACAATCGAGTCTTCCCCCCACCATCGAGTGGCGCGACGGCACCCTTTATCTGCTCGACCAGACACGTTTGCCACGCGAGTGCGTGGTCGAAACCGTGGACACGGTCGAGGCGGTCTGGCGCGCGATACACGAACTGCGCGTTCGCGGCGCACCCGCGATCGGTGTCGCCGCCGCCTACGGGCTGTGCGTGGCGATGCGGCGCGAGCCGGCCGATTCACGCGATGCTTTTCTCGCGCGGCTCGAAGCGCACGCCGCGTATCTGGACAGCGCGCGGCCGACAGCGGTGAATCTGCGCTGGGCGCTAGAGCGGATGCTTTCGCGCGCACGCGCCACGCCGGGCGCGACGGGAACAGCGCAGTACGAAGCGCTCGTTGCCGAGGCCAAGCGCATTCATCAAGAGGATATCGAGTTGTGCGCGCAGATCGGCGAAGCGGGGCGCGCGCTGATTACACCCGGCAGCGGCGTGCTCACGCACTGCAACGCCGGTGCGCTGGCCACGGCCGGCATCGGCACGGCGACCGCGCCACTCTACTGCGCGCATCGGGACGGCGTGGCGTTTCGTGTCTATGCGGACGAAACGCGACCGCTCCTGCAAGGTGCGCGGCTCACCGCCTACGAGCTGCAGCAGGCGGGGCTCGACGTGACGTTGATCACCGATAGCATGGCGCCCACATTGATGGCCCAGGGGCTTATCGACCTCGTGATCGTCGGTACCGACCGCGTTGCCGCGAACGGCGACGTCGCGAACAAGATCGGCACGCTTGGCGTGGCGATCGCTGCGAAGCATTTCGGCATTCCCTTCTACGTGGCATGTCCTTCGTCCACGCTCGATCTGCGTACCGCAAGCGGCGCGGACATCGTGATCGAGGAGCGCGGCGCCGCGGAGGTGACGCATCTCGCGGGGCAACGCACCGCGCCCGAGGGCATCCAGGTGCGCAACCCGGCGTTCGACGTGACGCCGCATGCGCTCGTGACCGGCATCGTGACGGAGCGCGGCATCGTACGCGCACCATTCGAGGCGAATCTGGCGGCGCTTTTCGCGACCGGAGCGGCAGCGTGAGCGGCGCGAGCGAAGCGCGCCGTGCGGGCGAGACGGCGCAACGCGCGCGCGATGTGCGGGCGGAGACCGAAATGCGCCAGCAGATCGTCGACACCTCGCGCGAGATGGAGCGTCTCGGCATCAATCAGGGCACGTCGGGCAACGTGAGCGCGCGCTGGCATGACGGCCTCCTGATTACCCCGAGTGGCGTGCCGAGCGCCGCGCTTACGCGCGAGCGCATCGTGTGGATGCCGCTCGATGTGCGCGACGACGATCTGCTGTTCGAAGCACAACGCCCTTCTTCGGAGTGGCGTTTTCATCGCGACATTCTGCGCGCGCGCGCCGACGTGAACGCCGTGGTCCATACGCATTCGCAAGCCGCCACGGCGCTTGCAATTCACAGCCGGGGCATTCCCGCGCATCACTACATGGTGGCCGCGGCGGGCGGCAATTCGATTCGCTGCGCACCGTATGCGACCTTCGGCAGTCAGGCGCTCTCCGACCACGCGCTCGAAGCGCTGCACGAGCGGCTCGCATGCCTGCTCGCGCATCACGGGGTCATTGCGCTTGGGCGCGATCTCGCGCGGGCGCTGTGGCTCGCCCACGAAGTGGAAGTGCTCGCGAAGCAGTATTTGCTGGCGTGCCAACTGGGCGAGCCGCCGCTGCTTTCGGATGCGCAAATGGAGGAAGTCATCGAGAAGTTCAAGGGCTACGGCCCGCGCAAGTAATGCGCGGGCGCTCGCGCGCCCGTGCAGTCGCGGCGATGCAACACACGCGATACACACGCGGTAAAAACGATTACGCAGTCGGTTGGCGGTTCGCAGGTCAGTCAAAAACCAGCAGATCAAAAACAGGAGACGGTGATGGCGTGGAGTTCAGCAGGGTTCGATAGATGGGTGGCGCGCAGCGCGCGCATGGGGGCAACGGCCGGCGTGACAATGTTCGCCGCCGCCGCAATGCTGGCAGGCTGCTCGAAGAGCGAGTCGCTTTCGACCACGGCGGCGGCAAGCGACGCCGCTGCCGCGAGCGCACCGGCGCAAGCCGCGGCGGCGCCGGTCACGAAGATCAAGGTGGGCTTCTCGATCGCCACGCTCAATAACGCATTCTTCGTAGGCCTGAAGAATGGCGTGGAGCGTGGCGCGGAAAAGCAGGGCTTCGATCTCGTGCAGACCAACGCAAACGGCGACGCCCAGCAGCAGGTCAACGACACGCTCAACCTGCTGAGCCAGGGCGTGCAGGCGATCGTGCTCAATCCGATCGATTCGAAGGCGATTATCCCGGCCGTCGAGAAAGCCAATTCGATGAACGTGCCAGTCTTCATGCTCGACCGGGGCTCGGACGGCGGGAAGGTCACCTCGTTCGTCGCTTCGGATAACGTAGCGCTTGGCGCCACCGGCGCGAAGTGGATCGCCGACCAGTTGAGCAAGCGCTACGGCTCGCCCAAGGGCAATGTGGTGGACCTGATCGGCCTCATCGGCACGACGGCGGCGACGGATCGCGAAAAGGGCTTCTCGGAAGAGATCGCGAAGTATCCCGACATCAAGGTCGTCGCGCGCCAGGAAGGCGGCTTTGACCAGGAGAAGTCGCTCAACGCGATGACGAGCATCCTGCAGAAATATCCGCAGATCGATGCGGTATTCGGCGCGAACGACGACAACACGGTGGGCGCGGAAAAAGCCATCGACAATGCGGGCCGCTACAAGCCGCTCGGCGACCCGGGCCACATCATGGTGATCGGTGCGGACGGCACGGCGCAGGCGCTTTCGGCGATCCGTGCGGGCAAGCAGGACGCGACGATTTCGCAGAACCCGATCGGCATGTCCGCCAAGGCGATGACGTTCATCACCGACTACGAGACGAAGAAGGACGTGCCCGCGAACTACGCGTGGCCGACCTATCTGATCGACAAGTCGAATATCGATTCGGATGGCGTGAAGCAATACGGCTTGTGGGCGCTCGAAGTCAAGCAGTAACGGGCGGTCTTAAGCGCCGGCCGCATGCGTTGCGTGCGCCGGCGCCCGGGATGAACGGATGAAACGCGAATCAGGTTCGGCAATGCACGCAATGCACGTATCGCAGCAAGAGAACACTCGCGCGGACGGCAGGACAGGCGCGCCGCCGCTTTTGCGCATGAGCGGCATCGTCAAGAGTTTTCCCGGCGTGAAGGCGCTGCGAGGCGTGAGCCTCGAACTGCATGCGGGGCACGTGATGGCGATCGTCGGCGAGAACGGCGCGGGCAAGTCATCGCTCATCAAGACGCTTTCCGGCGCTTACGAGCCGGACGAAGGCACGATCGAGATCGACGGCGTGCGTCTCGCGCGCGGCACACAGGCCGCGATCGACGCCGGCGTGGCCGTGATCTATCAGGAGCTTTCGCTCGTCAACGACATGACGGTGGCCGAAAACCTCTTTCTTGGCCGCATGCCGCGGCGCCATGGCCTCGTCGATCATCGCCGCGCGAACGCCATGGCGCGCGAAGCGCTCGCCCAGGTGGGGCTGGAAGGCGTGCCGCCGACCATGCGCCTGGGCGATCTGCCGCTCAACAAGCGTCAGCTCGTGGAGGTGGCGAAGGCGCTCGCGCGCGAGGCGCGCATTCTCGTGATGGACGAGCCCACGGCCGCGCTCCAGCATCACGATATCGAACATCTCTACGCCGTGGTGCGGCGCCTGCGCGCGTCGGGCATGGGCATCATCTTCATTTCGCACCATCTCGAAGAGGTGTTCGAACTCGCCGATTCGGCCGTGGTGATGCGTGACGGCGCAACGGTCGGCGCACGGCCGATGTCCGACTGGAACGAACCGGCGCTCGTGCAGGCCATGGTCGCGCGCAATCTCGACTCGTTCTATCCATGGGAGGCGCGTCCCTATGGGGACGTGGTGCTGGAAGCGCACAACTTGGCGAGCGCGCCTGTTCTTCGCGACGCGAGTTTCAGCATTCGCGCGGGCGAGATCGTGGGCATAGGCGGCATTGCGGGCGCGGGACGCACCGAGCTTCTGAAAACGTTATGCGGCGCGCTGCCGCTCACCGGTGGCGAACTGCGGCTGCGCGGGCGCAGGATCGCGCTGCGCTCGCCCGCGCAAGGCATGCGCGCAGGCATTGTCTACACCGCCGAGGACCGCAAGCTCGAAGGACTCGTGCTCGAAGCGAGCATCGAGGAAAACGTCGCGCTTTCGAGCTTGCGCGCGCTGGTGCGCGGCGGCTTTGTTAGCGCCGCGAAAAAGCGCCGGCTCGCGCGCGAGGCGGTCGAGCGCTTCGCGGTGCGCGCGCCGTCGGTCACGTCGCTCACGGGCAATCTTTCGGGCGGCAATCAGCAGAAAGTGATTCTCGGGCGCGCGAGCGCCACGTCGCCGGCAGTCATCCTGCTCGACGAGCCCACCCGCGGCATCGACGTCGGCGCGAAGACCGAGATCTATGCGCATATCGTCGCGATGGCGCGCGCGGGCGCAGCCGTCGTGCTCGTCAGCTCCGAACTGCCCGAACTGCTCGGCATGTCGGACCGCGTGCTCGTGATGTATCGCGGCAGCATCGTCGGCGAGGTCGCGCGCGAGCACGCCAGCTCGGAGACGATCATTCAATGGGCTACCACCGGAGTTGCAGCATGACGTCCACCACGGTTCGACCGCGTGAAGAAACACCCACCCTGCAACAGCGCGTGCTGCGCCAGATGCGCAGCGGCCTCGGACCGCTCATTGCGGCGCTCGTACTGATCTGCGTTGCGCTCTCGCTGGCCTCGCCGGAGTTTCTCACCACGAGCACGCTCACCAACATCATGGTGCAGGTGTCCGTGGTCGGCATCGCTGCCGTGGGCGGCACGTTCGTGATCATCACGTCGGGCATCGATCTTTCCGTGGGCTCGCTCGTCGCGCTGAGCGGCATGGTGGCGGCGACGGTGATGGCCGGGGCGAGCCCCGACGCCGTTGGCCTTGGCGTGGCGGGCCTCGTCATCGCGCTCGTAACCGGTGCGGCCGTGGGCGCACTCAACGGCTTCGGCATTGCGTGGCTACGGCTCGTGCCGTTCATCGTCACGCTCGCGATGATGGCGATGGGGCGCGGCCTCACGCTTGCCATTTCGGACGGCCGCACGAAATTCGACTTCCCCAATGTGTTTACCGCGTTCGGCGCCAAGACGTTTGCAGGCTTGCCCGCGCCGATGCTCGTGATGCTGGCCGTATTCGTCATTGGGCACGTATTGCTGCGAAAAACCGAATTTGGTCACCAGGTGTTCGCTGTGGGCGGCAACAAGGAAGCGGCGCGGCTCGCGGGTATTCCGGTCAGCCGCGTGATCTTTCTGACCTACATGTTCGCGGGCGTGACCGCCGCGATTGCGGGCATCGTGCTCGCGGGGCGCCTCAATTCGGCGTTGCCGTCGGCCGCCAACGGGCTGGAGCTGCAGGTGATCGCAGGCGTGGTGATTGGCGGAACCTCGCTCGCGGGCGGCCGCGGCTCGATCGTCGGCACCTTCATCGGCGTCGTGCTGATCGGCGTGATCAATGTCGGGCTCTCGCTGCTTGGCGTCAATCCGTTCTGGACGCAGTTCATCCAGGGCGGCGTGATTCTCGCAGCCGTTTTGCTCGACGCGCTGAGCCAACGGCGCAAGCTTTGAACGCAGAAGTCAACGTTAGCGGTGGTGCGAAGGCCATCCATACAGGAGACGCGACACGTGAAAAAAATCATTAATCATCCTGATCATTTTGTCGACGAGATGATCGACGCCTTGCTGCTCGCCCATCCGGGCTGGCTCAAGCCGGTCACCGCAGACCGGCGCGCGCTCGTGCGCGCCGATGCGCCGAACGCCGGCAAGGTCGGGATTGTGACGGGCGGCGGGTCCGGGCACCTGCCGGCCTTTCTGGGCTACGTAGGCAAGGGGCTCGCAAGCGGCGTGGCCGTGGGCAACGTGTTTTCCTCGCCATCGTCGGAGCAGATCTACGAAGCCACCAAGGCTGTTCACGGCGGCGCGGGCGTGCTCTATCTGTACGGCAACTACGGTGGCGACGTCTTCAACTTCGATCTCGCCGCGGATCTTGCAGACGCAGACGGCATCGAGACCCGCACTGTGCTCGTGGCCGACGATGTGGCGTCTGCGCCGCCCGAACGGGCCTCGGATCGCCGCGGTGTGGCGGGTATGGTGTTCGGCTTCAAGTGCGCGGGCGCGGCGGCCGAACGCGGCGACACGCTCGACGAAGTCGCGCGCATTGCCGCGAAGGCGAACGGCGCGACGCGCACCATGGGCGTGGGCCTCTCGCCAACGATCCTGCCGGCGGCAGGCAAGCCCACCTTCACGCTGCCCGATGGCGAGATGGAGATCGGCATTGGCATTCATGGTGAGCCGGGTACGCATCGCGGCAAGCTCGAGAGCGCAAATGCCATAGCCGAGCGGCTCGCGGGGGCGATCCTGGGCGACCTGCGGGCCGAGGCGGGCGCGAGCGTGGCGCTGCTCGTCAACGGACTCGGTGCGACACCGCTCGAAGAACTGTATCTGCTGTATCGGCGCGCCGAACAGGCCGTTGCCGCAGCAGGGCTGCGCGTGGCGCGCGCTTACGTGGGCGAGTACGTCACGAGCCTCGAAATGGCGGGCGCCTCGATCTCCGTGATGCAACTCGACGAAGAACTCGACACGCTGCTCGACGCACCGGTGTGTTCGCCGTTCTGGCGCGAAGGATGGCGCGTTGACGAGGGAGGTCAGCGATGACTCTTTCGGTAAGCGAAATCAAGGCGCGGCTCATTGGCGCATTGAACGCCATGCCTGCGAGCGCGGACGAATTGCGCGAACTCGACGCCGCACTCGGTGACGGCGACCTGGGCGTGACCGTGAAGGCGGGCTCGCTCGCGGCGGCCGATGCCATCGCGAAGCTGCCCCCCGACGCCGCGCTGGGCGACGTGCTGATGGCCGTGGGCAAGGCGTTCTCTACGGCGAACCCGTCGACGTTCGGCGCGCTCGTGGGCGGCGGGCTGCTCGCGGCTGCGAAGACCGTGGCGGGCCGGCAGGAGGCGGGCAGGGCCGAAGCGCTCGCCATGGGGCGCGCGGTGGCCGCGCGCATTGCCGAGCGGGGCAAGTCGCAGCTCGGTGACAAGACGCTGCTCGACGCACTCGTCCCGAGCCTCGATACGCTTGAAGCGTTTGAATCAGGCAGTGTTGACGAGCGCGCGCTCCTCGACGCGATGATCGACACGGCTGATCGACAGGTTCGTGCGACTGCCGCGTTGCAGTCGAAGAAGGGGCGCGCGGCGTGGGTGCAGGAACGCAGTATCGGTCACGCCGATCCTGGCGCGACCGCGTGGCTCAGGTTTCTTCAAGCCTGGCGAGGTTGAGGTTTGCCGCTTACCGCAACAGCGTCTCAGCGACGCCAGCCACTGCTGAAAGCACCACGACAGCGAGTGGCGGCACTTTCCAGCGTGTGAGCAACAAGAAGCCGATGGCCGCGATCGCAAAGTCGATTCGCGTCTGGACGGCGCTCGTCCAGACGGGCGAGTAGAGCGCCATGGCAAGCAGGCCGACCACGGCTGCGTTGACGCCCGCAAGCATGGCCGCCATCGACGGGTGGGCGCGCAGCGCTAGCCAGTATGGCAGCGCGGCGAGCACGAGAAGCAGGCCTGGCAGAAAGATGCCTGCCAGGGCCACCGTCGCACCCAGCGCGTGAGTGGATGGGCCGCTCATGATCCATCCAAGGAAAGCGGCAAACGTGAAAAGCGGACCAGGCACAGCTTGCGCAGCGCCGTAGCCAGCAAGAAAATCGGTAGGCGATACCCAGCCGGTCGCTACGGTCTCACGCTGCAGCAGCGGCAGTACGACGTGACCGCCGCCGAAGACGAGAGCGCCCGAGCGGTAGAAGGCGTCGAACACGCGGATGGTGTGAGTCGTGTCGAATGCGGCAAGCGCCGGAAGCCCGAAAAGCAGCGCGCAAAAGAGGGCAAGCGCGAACAGACCTGTGGTACGCGAAACATGAAATTCCTGCGTATGCCCACGCGTGCCGACGACGGTTCCCGAGGGCGTGGACCGGCACAGCACGATACCGAGCACCGCGCCAAGCACGATAACGATCAACTGCGCATAGGCCGTCGTCATCACAGCGAGAAGCACGAGCGCAACGAGTGCAATGCCGGCGCGGCGGTAGTCGGAGCATAAGCGCCGCGCCATGTCCCAGACGGCTTGCGCGACGACGGCAACGGCAACGAGTTTCAGCCCATGAATGAGCCCGCTTCCCGCAGGGCCACCGAGTTCGGGCGCCACGACGGCAAAGGCGATCAGCAGCGCGGCGGATGGCAACGTGAATCCGCACCAGGCTGCGAGGCCGCCGAGCCAGCCGGCGCGCAGCAGACCGATTGAGAATCCGGTCTGGCTGCTGGCCGGACCCGGGAGAAATTGGCAGAGGCCGACCAGATCCGTGAAGGTTTCGTCGTCGAGCCAACGCCGCCGCTCGACGAACTCACGACGAAAATAGCCGATATGGGCGATGGGGCCGCCAAAGGACGTCAGGCCGAGTATCAGAAAGACTCGCAGGACTTCAAACGCGGATCCCGCACGGGCCGGCTGTGACGTCGACATCCTTGTTTCCATGGCAATTTATTTATAAGGAATACGAATAGTATTCGATGCCGCCGCCGATCGTGCCGACAGCGACCAGGCCGCGTCGAGAAAGTCCCGCGCTGATCCCGTTGTTCGCAAACATGATCTCCGATTGAGGACGAGGTTCAAAACGTCATTCCTCTGCTTAAATCGGGCCGATAAAACGCGGAATCCTTCTCATTGACACTCTCGTTCGTGCGTCGCGCGCGCCGAATGTCTATGCTCGTTCTAATTGTGTCGACGCGGCAGCGGCGCAGCACCCAGGAGGGAGTCATGCAAGCAGATCCAAAAGTTATCGAATATCTCAATGCGGAACTCAAGAACGAGCTGACGGCGATTAATCAGTATTTTCTGCACGCGCGGCTGTACGGCCATTGGGGCCTCGCAGGACTCGGCAAACACGAATACGACGAGTCGATCGAGGAAATGAAGCATGCCGACAAACTGATCGAGCGCATTCTCATGCTCGACGGCCTGCCTAATCTGCAGGACCTTAGCAAACTTTTGATTGGCGAGGACGTACGCGAGGTGCTCGAGTGCGACCTCAAGCTCGAACGTACCGCGCAGGCACAGTGCAAGGAAGCCGTTGCGTACTGCGAATCTGTGCGGGATTTCGTGTCGAGAGAGATTTTCGTCGAGATCCTGGACGACACGGAGGACCACATCGACTGGCTCGAAATCCAGCTTGGGTTGATCGACAAGATCGGCCTTGAAAACTATCAACAGTCGGCAATGGGGTCAGTCAGCTGATACGCAAGCTTGCGTGGATCGTGCTTACTTTGGCTTGGCGAATGCGTCTGCGATTTGCCGTGCACGCTTGACCTCGTCGCTGTGCAGATAGATCGAGGTGGTCGAGACAGAAGCGTGCCGCAGGTTGTCGCGCACCGTCGTGAGTTCCGCGCCGCGCCCGAGCGCGTGCGTCGCATGCGTGTGGCGCATCCAGTGCGGACTCGCGCGGCGCAGTTTGTCCGCGAGCGGCGCGTGATCGGCCTCGATGGCTTTTGCGGCCAGCACGAAGAAACGCCGAAGCACGCCCCACAAGCGCGCGCTACTGATCGTGGCGTCGCTGTCGGCCTCCAGACTGCCGATGACTGGCGTGGCCGGATTCCAGCGCTGGGGCACGACCGGCAGGTCACGTTCGGCCAGATAGCGCGCGAGCGCATCCCAGGCGAGCGGCGGCAAGGCGACGCGTGCGAGCTTTTTCCCCTTGCCCGTGACGCGCAGCCAGTGATCGCCGCGCGCATCCGTCTCGACGTGCCCGAGCGTGGCCCCAACCAGCTCGCTCGCGCGCAGGCCGGTCGCATAACCGAAATCCAGCAGGAAGCGCAGCCGCTGCGCCGCCGGCGCCGACCAGCCGTATGACCACTCCAGGCCGTCCGCGATCGTGCGCGTGAGCGCCCATTCCCCTTCGCTGAATGCGTGTGAGGTGTCGAGAACCTGCGCGCCGCTCGCGCCGCGCACTTTCACGCCGGAAAACGGATTGGCGAGCACGTAGCGCTGCTCGATGAGCCAGCGAAACAGCGCGCCAAGGATCGACAGCGCATGCGCGACCGAGCGCGCCGAGAGGCTGCCGTTGAAAGGCCGCCAGTCTGGCGAGGTGCGCGCACGCACGGGGCCGACCCAGCGGCCGCGCGGCGAGGGATGACGCAGGAACGCGCGGTAGGCGATGGCGTCTTCGGTCGTGAGCGAAGAGAGCGCGCGGCCGCGCTCGACGATCGCCCAGAGGATCAGGCGTTCGGCTTCCTTCTTGTAGGTGCGCTGCGTGGCGGGCGATTCATGCAACGCAAGCCAGGTCTGCACGGCTTCATAGTCGTTCGAGGCGTCCAGCGTGCAGGTCGCGCGCGGCGCACGGAACGCGCCTTCGGAGCCATCGACTTCGTGCGGCAGCTTCAGGGTTTCCCATGGCGCGATGTCGCCGCGCTGGCTCGCCACGATGAGCGCGCGCGCCTTTTCCGTGAGTGAGGGCCACGCCGCAAAGAACGCTTCGATTGCGCGGGCGCTCGCCATGCCGAGTCCTGCCACGGCCTTCCACCACTGGCGGCGGCGCGGAATGCGCACGGTAAGGTCGGCGAGCGTGGTAATGCCTTGCGCGTACAGCACCCGCACGGCGCGCGGGGCGAACCACTGTGCGATGTCGTCGGCGATCTGGGGTTCGGGGGGGCGGGCGGTGCGCAGGCTGTCGATTGCCTGCGCGACAGCCTTGGCGTGGCGCTCGCGCTCTTCAACCGGATGCTCGAACAGCGCCACCAGATCGTCGCGATGCGCTGCGCGCGCGATGGCGACCAGCCTGCGCCGGATGCGCCCGAGCACGCCACGTGCCGATTTTCCGTCGCCGAGTGCCGAGGGCAGATAGCGCTCTACGGCCGGGCGCACGGCGAGGCCCGCGTACCACGCGCGCAGCATGGCGAGTTCGTCGGCGTCGGGGAACCCGGGCGGTGCGCTGGGTGCGGGGTTTGGCAAGGGCGTGTGGCGCGTTTTCATGTCTCGTAGTTTAGCGTAAAAATTAGCACCTTATGATAAGAAGGATTATCTTTATAGCTGCAAACCATGGCAATTTTTCACGGAAAACGGGGGGTGTTCCGGGCCGACGTCGATTACGGGGGGCGTTTCGCGGCCGCTGAAATCGGGCGCTGGAAGGAAGCGCAACCCTCCCGGCGCAGGCGCAGCCAACTATCACGATTTCACGTGCCGCCTATACTGCTGACCAGCCGTCTTCACATTGCCTACGTGCTGATTTCAGGCTGTTAGCGAACATCGGCCCAGACTTCTCCCCGAGCCACGGCTCGAGCCCCGCAAATGAAGGAGATTTCCAATGTCTGCAAACACGGCGATTGATGTCCCGGACGACCCGGAGGATGGCGGCAGGCGCAAGTGGATCAAGGCCGGCATCAGTGTGGCTACGCTCGTTGCAGGTGCCCAGTTCGCCGCGGGCGATGTGCAGGCGGCGGCGCTGTCCGAATCGCAGCGCAACGCGCTGACTCCAGATCAAATCATCGAAATGATGAAGGCCGGCAACGAGCGGTTTCGCACCGGCAAGATGAAAAAACAGGATTTTCTCGCGCAGAAACGAGCGAGCGCGGCCGGGCAGTATCCTGCTGCGATCGTCCTCAGTTGCATCGACTCGCGCGCGCCAGCCGAGATCATTCTGGATATGGGAATCGGCGACACCTTCAATGCCAGGATCGCGGGAAACATCGCAAACCAGGACATACTCGGGAGTATGGAGTTCGCTTGTGCCGTCGCTGGCGCAAAGGTGATTCTGGTGATGGGGCACACCGCGTGCGGAGCGATAAAGGGGGCAATCGATAACGTTCAGCTAGGAAATTTGACGGGTTTGCTCCAGAAGATTCAGCCGGCGATCACGGCAACACAATATTCTGGAGAACGAACCAGTAAAAACGAGGCGTTTGTCGATGCCGTCGCGCGATCGAATGTTCAGGGTGCGATAGCCGCAATCCGCAGCGGAAGCCAGATTCTGTCTGATCTGGAAAACAAAGGGAGCGTAAAGATGGCGGGCTCGATGTATGACATCAAGAACGGCAAGCTAACCTTCCTGTGAGAATTCGAACGGGCACGTCGATGGCCGCGCTCGCGGCCAGTGCGTCTCGCTACGGCCGTAACCACCGCAGCTCAATCGGCACGGCGAGAACCTTCCTGTAGAGCGCGATCAGCGCGCGGGTCAGTGCCATGCCCCCGAGTCGCCAGAGGGGACTGCTAACGACGTAGGTCGACCACGCAACGATCGCCGCACCGATCATGTCGAGCGGCCAGTGCACCCCGACGAATATGCGAGCCCAGGCAACGGCGATATCGACGAACACGGCAAGCAAGCCGATTCCTCGCTTTCGGCCATACAGGAACGTGAACGCAACGGCGGACAGCAACGTCACATGATCGCTAGGAAACGAAGAATCTGGCGCATGGGCGAGGAACGTATGACCCGTTGCGCTTGCGAAAGGGCGCGGATGGTACCACGTCAGACCGATCAACTGGTTGACGCCGAGGGCAAGCAAGCCTGCTAGGCAAGCGCGCACGGCCAACGCGCGACGCTCGTCTGCGCCTGTCAGCCATAGTGCCACGAGCATGGCGGGGACAAGCAGGATCGCATAGTCGGCAATCAGGATGCCCGAAACGACAAGCCAGTGCGGCGTCGCGGGTGTGGCATTGAGTATGAGAAAGAGGGTTCGGTTCAATGTTTCGACTGCATCCATAAGAGCCCTTTGCTTACACGTGCGTTGTTGTCTCACCGCTGGAGAGCGGTTCCGGTTGGCGAAATCGATTCTACGCACGGGCCGCTTAACGAAACCTTAACCGGTGCCGGATCGGCCTTGACGAAATCACGCGCTCCACGAGTGCTCTAACAGACAGGCGCGCCCGAGGTCCATCGCGTGGCCGCCGTTGACGGTATGACATGGCCAGTTTTGTCAGTATGTCGGCCGGTTTCATCAGTCTGTCCAGCTTCTGTTGGCGCTACGATTCGCGTGCCGTGCCTTGAATACCTGCAAAACAGGTCGGGGCGAGGCGTAGCAACGCGCTACGCCGCCGCTTCACGGGCAGCTAACAGATCACTAAGGAATCCATATGAGCAGGGAAGTCGTGGTGGTGGGCGGTGTGCGGACCGCGATCGGAAAATTCGGCGGCAGCCTGAAAGATGTGCCGCCAACCGAACTCGGTGCAATCGTCGTGCGTGAACTGCTCGCGCGCAGCCACGTCGAAGCAAAGGACGTGGGGCACGTGGTGTTCGGCAATGTGATCGCCACAGAGCCGCGGGACTTCTACCTGTCTCGCGTCGCCGCGATCAACGCCGGCATTCCGGAATCGACGCCTGCGTTCAACGTCAACCGGCTGTGCGGGTCGGGTTTGCAGGCGATCGTTTCCGCGGCGCAAACCATTTTGCTAGGCGACGCTGAGGTAGCGATCGGCGCCGGCGCCGAGAACATGAGCCGCGCGCCCTACATCACGACCGAGGCGCGCTTCGGCGCACGGATGGGCGATGCACGGCTCATCGACATGATGCTGGGTGCGCTCAACGACCCGTTCCACACGGTGCCGATGGGTGTCACCGCCGAAAATGTCGCGGGCCGTTATGGCATTACGCGTGAACACCAGGACAACCTCGCGCTCGAGTCGCATCGCCGTGCTGCGCGCGCTATCGCCGAAGGCCGGTTCGCCAGCCAGATCGTGCCGGTCAAGCGCACGGTGAAGGGGCGCGAGAGCGTTTTCGACACCGACGAACACTTGCGCCACGATGTAACGATCGACGACTTCGCGAAACTCAAGCCCGTATTTGCGAAAGAGAACGGTACGGTCACGGCGGGCAACGCTTCGGGCATCAACGACGCGGCCGCAGCCGTCCTGCTGATGTCGCGCGCAGCGGCCGAGGCGCGCGGCCTCGCGCCGATGGCGAAACTCGTCGCGTACGCGCACGCAGGCGTCGATCCGCTCTACATGGGCATTGGCCCGGTGCCGGCTACGCGTCTTGCGTTGCAGCGCGCGGGATTGACCGTCGCGGACCTGGACGTGATCGAGTCGAACGAGGCCTTCGCCGCTCAGGCGTGCGCGGTCACGCAGGAACTGGGCCTCGATCCTGAAAAGGTCAACCCGAATGGTTCGGGTATTTCACTCGGCCATCCCATTGGCGCGACGGGCGCACTGATTGCCGTGAAGGCGCTGCACGAACTCAAGCGCATTGGTGGCCGCTATGCGCTCGTCACGATGTGTATTGGAGGCGGGCAGGGTATCGCCGCCATTTTCGAAAACTTGCAGTAATCGTTGAAAGCGACTTCGGTCGCGCGAAAAAAACGCAATGCAAATCGAAACATTGGGAATCGTCGGCGCCGGGACGATGGGCTCCGGCATCGCGCAGGTCGCCGCACTCGCTGGCCTGCGCGTGATCGTGGTCGACGTTAGCGACGCGGCGCTCGACAGAGGCCTCACCGCGGTGAGGGGAAGCCTCGATCGGCTCGTAGCGAAAGACAAGCTGGACGCAGCGGCGGGCAACGCCGCGCTTGCGCGCATCGAGACGTCTACGGACTATCAGCGGCTCGGTGCTGCCGGGCTCATTATCGAAGCGGCCACCGAAAGCCTCGATCTGAAGTTGCGCATCTTGAAGCAGATCGAAGCGGTTGCGCGCCCCGGCGCCTTTCTCGCTTCCAATACGTCGTCAATCTCGATCACCACGCTTGGCGCGGCGCTCGCCGACCCGTCGCGCCTCGTCGGCATGCACTTCTTCAATCCAGTGCCGCTGATGCCGCTTGTTGAAATCATCGAGGGCCTCGAAACCGGTAGCGCCGCCGCGGAGGCGGTTCGCGAACTGACATTGCGGCTCGGCAAGTCGCCAATCAGTGTGCGCAATTCGCCGGGTTTCGTGGTCAATCGCATTCTCGTGCCGATGATCAACGAGGCTTTCTTCCTGTTGGCCGAAGGTGTCGCGCCAGCCGAGGATATCGACACCGGCATGCGTCTTGGCGCGAATCAGCCAATTGGCCCGCTGGCGCTGGCCGACCTCGTCGGGCTCGACGTGGTCCTTTCGGTCTTGGACGTGTTTTACAAGGACTTCGGCGATTCGAAATACCGCGCGTGCCCGCTGCTTCGCGAACTGGTGTCCGCCGGACGTCTGGGCCGCAAGACTGGGCGCGGCGTTTACAGTTACGACTAGGAGGGCATTGAAGGAATCGGCGTCGCGGTCGGCATCAAGACAGTCGATGACCGGTGTCGCCGGATTCCAATGCACGGTCAGGAGCGGCAGGTCGCGTCGGGCAGATTACAGTTGCCGCGGTGACGCGCGCTGCTCCTGCCAGCAGCGCAAGCCGAACTGCGACACGACCCCGTAGGCATGATCGAGCATGTCCGACTGCAGGTTTTCGTACGGTTCCCAGCGCGTTTCGTCGACATAGAGAAATATTTCAAGTGCGATGACGGGCTGGCTCGACTGCACCTGCCGGATAACGATCGGCATGTCCTTGTGGACCGACGGATGATCGCGAAAATACGCGTCCAGATAGAGGCGGTACAGGCCGAGGTTCGTGCGGCGCTGGGTGTGGCCGGGCGCCACTCGCACAAGTGGCCCTTCGGGGGCGTTGCCTAGCCGGGCGAGCAGTGCCTCGCCTGGAAAGCAGACGGTGTCGGCATCGAAATGTATCGCATGCCTGACGCGCCGAGCGCCGGACTCGGTCATCCCACGCCAGTTCTTCACGCTGTTCGTGAGAAGGACGTAGCTTGGCAGCATGACGATCGAATTGTCGAAGTTCTGGACTTTGATCGTGTTCAGTGCAATGTCGATCACGGTGCCATCGGCGACGAAGCCGGGCACTTCAATCCAGTCTCCCACCCGCACCATGTCGTAGACGGTGAGCTGGATGCTGGCCACGAAGCCGAGCAGCGAGTCGCGGAAAATGATGATCAGAAGCGCCGTCATTGCGCTGAGGCCGGTGAGGAAGTAGGCCGGTGAGCGTTCCAGCAAAACCGAAATCCCCGCGATCAACGCGATCACGTAGAGCGCGATGGTTGCGGTCTGCAAAAAGCTTTTGATCGGGCGCTCGCTTGCGGATGGGAAGTGACTGTAGCGCTCACCCACGCTTTCGAGGAACGCGAGCGCGGCGCGCAGGAGCGTATACACCATGAAGCACGCCGCGAGCACGGCCAGCGGATGGCCGAGCGCCGCAACCAGCGGGAACGTGAGCCCCGAGATCAGCGGGGCGGAAACATAGAGGATCAAGGCGGGCACTAGCGGCGCGAGCCGATGGAATACCTTGTGGGATTCGGCGGCACGGAGCCACTTGCGCTGCGGCTCGCGCGCAAGGCGGCCAACGATCATCAGCATGATCGAGCGCGTGACGTAGTAGCAGATCGCGCTCGCCAGCAGGATCGCGAGCAGCAAGGCTGCGATTAGCAGCACCGCCACAAGCGTGCTGTCGGTGTAAATGTGGAAGTGATGCCAGTCCGGACCGCCCTCGATACGTAGCGCCTTGTCGAACATGGATCCCTCCAGTGCCGGTAAGCCGTTTCTGCGGACAAGCCCCGTTCAAACCGGTAATACAGGACGACACAGCGGCTGCGGCGCGAAGCCTGCCGGAGGGGAGGGTCCAGTGCGTACGCGGTCTGGCTCGGCTAGCGCGTTGTCCGAGCGTCAATGTAGTGACGTCGCCTTGTCGTGCTAAGCGGCATCATACATTTCATGGTTTGTACGATCCACCGGCATGGCCCGGATCCCCTTGGCAGACCGTCGCCATCACCTGTGGCAGCGTCGGCCGACAAGGGCGCTTTCGTATCCCGACGTCCGGATGCCGGCATCTCGCGTTTCCGCTCGCGGGTTTTTCGTGATTGCAGCAGGAAGCTGGCGAGCAGCGCTTGCGTTGCAAAATCAGCGCAGGCGGGCTGCACCGGGACGAGATCGACAACGCTATTTCTGTAGAGGGAAACCACTCGCTGACTTCGCGTCGAATAATCAGTGTAGCGGCCCCAGAAATAAATATTCCAGATTCTCTTGACGAGTGGTTCTTGGGCCTGCATAATTCGCCTCCTTCGCTGATCGCTGCGAACGAAAACGAAGCGATTAAGACGAATTGCTCTTTAAAAATTTACAGCCGATAAG